>CADBMP010000361.1 GCA_902795775.1 uncultured Lachnospiraceae bacterium
ATTTTTTCGATTTTTCTTACCGTTCTGGGATTGGCAGGTTTTTCCGCTTCGACCACATATGCCATGCTGTTTGTCTTTGCAGTACCCTATGGGCTTGGGGCAGGTTCGATTGATGCTTCTGTGAATCATTATGTAGCAAATCATTATCCGGGCTCTGTGATGAATTTTTTGCATTGCTTTTATGGAGTGGGCGCAGTGATCAGCCCGAATATCATGGCACTTGCATTAAAATATGCGCACTGGGGCGAAGGCTACCGGTGGACCGCTTATATTCAGACAGGGATTTTGCTTGTTTGTATTCTGACTCTGCCCTTGTGGAAACAGAAAGAAGAGAAAAAAGATGGGGAAGAAGTTTTTTGTGGACCTCCAGTTATTTTGCAGGAACAAAGCAGGGACTTACGGATGGGCTGGTTGCTGCGTTTGGTTCGCTGATTTTTGGCGGTCTCATGATTGGCAGGCTGATTTCAGGTTTCGTATCCGACAGGCTGGGGGACAGGCGTTTGATACGCATAGGACTTCTTACAGAGCTTTTTGGACTTGTTTTTATTTTCCTTCCGGTACAACATTATTTGGCAGCTGCGTTTGGATTTGTAATGGCAGGAATAGGAATGGGACCGGTCTATCCAGCGGTGCAGCATATGACACCGAAGAATTTTGGAAAAAAATACAGTGCTGCGGTGATTGGCCTGCAGATGGCAGCTGCATACATTGGGACCACCTTTATGCCCATGGCATTTGGACAGCTGCAGCAAAGGACAGGGATTGGCATCATGCCGTACTTTCTGCTGGTATTCGCGTTGCTGACAGGGGGATTTTTGGAATGTTCCTACAGAAAAATAAAGTAATATTATCTTATTTTTCTCCCCGCCTGCGTTTCCACGCAGTCTTTCTGGCACAGTAAAAATCCTTCCAGAGTGCCGGGTGGAACAGGATCAAAAGAGGGAAAAGCTCTAATCTTCCGGCAATCATGTCGAACATCAGCACTGCTTTTGAAAATGCATTCAAATGGCTGAAATTAGCACTCGGACCTACTTTTGAAAGTCCCGGTCCCATGTTGTTCAAGGTGGCAATGACGGCAGTAAAGTTCGTCACCAGATCCTCTCCTTCCAAGGAGATTAAGAACACAGAAACGGCAAAAATCAACATAAAGGTAATAAAATATACATTGGTGGAGCGGACGACCTCATGCTCCACCGGTTTTTTTTCAAGCTTGATTTTTTTAATGCTCTTTGGATGGATATAAGAATTCAGCTCCTTTAACATGGTCTTTAACAGCAGGATGATTCTGGAGACTTTGATTCCGCCGCCGGTGCTTCCGGCGCATGCTCCAATGAACATAATGAGAACCAGAATCGTCTTGCTGGCATACGGCCACGTATCGTAATTGGTACTGGAAAATCCGGTGGAGCTGACTAAGGAGCCAATCTGGAAAATACTCTGTGTCAGAGCATCGAACAGCCCGTCTGAAAGCGGCAGGATATTCCATGTGATAAAAGCTGTGGCAGCCAGTATGATGATAAAGTAACAGCGCACTTCTTCCATCTGGAATGCCTGCTTGAATTTACGGTAAAGGATATAATAATATGCATTAAAATTAACAGCAAAGAGAATCATAAAAATAGCCGTTACCCATTGTATATATGGGGAGTAAGAAGCAAGGCTGTCATTTTTGATTCCAAAGCCGCCCGTACCTGCCGTACCAATACTGGTACAGATGGAATCGAACAGCGGCATATGGCCAATGAGCAGTAAAATGAACTGGATAATGGTCATGCCAAAATAGATAATATAAAGAATACGTGCTGTATTCTTCACTTTTGGATAAAGCTTTCCCACAGAAGGTCCCGGGCTTTCTGCGCGCATCAGGTTGATATTGGAACCACCGCTTAACGGGATGATGGCAAGGAGAAAAACAAGTACGCCCATGCCGCCGATCCAGTGCGTGAGGCTGCGCCATAAAAGCGAAGTGTGGGAAAGTGCCTCAACATCATTTAAAATGGAAGCACCGGTGGTGGTAAATCCGGAAACTGTTTCAAAAAGCGCATCCTCCACAGCAGGAATCTCCCCTGTCAGAAGAAACGGAACTGCCCCAAAGATACTTAGAAAAATCCAGCTGAGTGCGGTGGCAACACAGCCGTCCTTTAAGTAAAATACAAAATTTTTTGGCTTTTTATGGCTCATCAGGAAACCGAGCAAAAACGTACCGATTGCCGCAGCAAGGTAAGAAAAGCCCTCTCCTTCGCCGTAGCAGACAGCCGTAATACAGGGAAACAGCATAAGGGCTGCTTCCAGCTTTAATACATATCCAAGTATGTAACGAATGACGGGACCATTCATTTTTCTTCCTCCTATATTTTAAGCTAAAATGTCCTGTAAATCATTAAAACCAGTATGTGTGGTGACGATCATGACAATATCTCCGGTCTTGATTTCATCACGTCCGGATGGGATGATTGGAAACCCGTTCCGGATGATGCAGGCTACCAGCAGATTATTTTTCAGAGGAAGATTCATCAGTGGTGTATCTGTCACCTCAGACTGTTCGTTCACACGAAATTCGATTGCCTCTGCCTTAGAATCAAAAATGTGGTAGAGCGTTTCCACATTACTGTTCATGGATGCCTTTTTGGCACGTACATAAGCGGTAATGATTTCGGCTGTAATATATCTTGGGAAGAAGACACTGCCCAGATCAAGCTGGTCAATCACGTTTTTGAAGGTCATCCGGTTGATTTTGGTAATGACCTTAGCATCAGAAACCTGTCTGGCGTAAAGTGTCAGCATAATATTTTCTTCATCAATTCCGGTCAGGGGAACAAAGGATTCCGTATGGTCAATTCCTTCCTCGGCCAACAGCTCCTGGTCTGTTCCGTCCCCGTTGATAATGATTGCCTTTGGCAGCAGGATGCTTAATTCTTCACAACGGGCCTTATTCTGTTCAATGATTTTTACATTGATGCCCATCTGTAAAAGCTGTGTTGCCAGATATAAAGAGGTTTTTCCGCCGCCAATGATCAGGGTGTTTTTTACCTGGTTCGTCTGGAAACCGATTGCGGAAAGAAAATGTTTGGCTTCCTGTCTGCTTCCCAAAAAGGAAATCATATCTCCCTTTTCAATGAGTGAGGTTCCGGAGGGGATAAAGACTTCCCCGTTCCGTTCAATGGCACAGATCAAGATCCTCATGCTGTATTTTTTGTTTAACTGGATCAGGGTCAGTCCTGCCAGTGAATTGCCTTCTGTAATTTTAATTTTGATCAGCTCTACCTTTCCATGTCCAAAGGAATTGATTTCTAAGGCAGCAGGCAGATATAAAAGTCTGGCAACTTCTTTGGAAGCCTCTAATTCCGGATTGATGATCATGGCAAGTCCGAGCCGGTCACGAAGATAAGTGGAATCCTTAATATAATCCGGTGTACGGATTCTTGCAATGGTAGCACATTCGCTGTCCTGCTTGGCAATGATGCAGCACAGGAGATTAAGCTCATCTGATTCCGTTACGGCAATAAAAAGATGTGCATCCTTGATTCCTGCTTCCTCCTGAATGCTGTGGCTGGCACCGTTGCCGATAATTCCCATGACATCATAATATTCTGCGAGTTCCTGGACCCGTCCGGCATCCTGGTCAATAATAGTGATATCATGTCCTTCGCTGCTCAAACGTTCTACGAGTGTGGAGCCTACTTTTCCACAGCCGACAATGACAATATTTAATCCCGTATTTACGGGCTGTGATTTAAATAACATTTTTTGTCCTTTCTGGGCTAAAGAGCCTTAAGCTTGCAAGAAGTGTAACATGTAGATATAATAACATAACCTGTAAGAATTTACAATTTTATTATAACCGATATGTCAAATATTCCCCGTTCTGATTGTGCCGTTCCTGGTGTTACTGTTCACAGCTTCGCTGTTCCATTAACAGCCGTCACTTTAACTTCTTCTTTCTGCCCGCGGATTCCGCCTATGACCGAAATATAAAACGCAATTCATAAAAACATCTTCCTTCTGCCTGGCAGATTCCGCGCATAAAAAGAACTCCTTGTAAAACGTCCGTTTTACAAGGAGTTACTGCGGTTGGTGGGACTTGAACCCACACGCCAAAGGCACAAGAACCTAAATCTTGCATGTCTGCCAATTCCATCACAACCGCATTTTTTGTGTTCCAGACAGAAACAGCTGTGGTTCGTTCTTTGAACCGGCTGTCATATTTACGTACTGGACACACTACTTATCCTATCATTAAAACAGATATCTGTCAAATGTTTTTGCTGCATTCCGGTCAGGCTTCGATAACAGTTCAGCCGTTTTTCCCGCTAAAGGTAATTCTGTGTTTTCCTGCTGACTTTGACTGATAAAGGGCTTCATCTGCCTTTGAATAAGCAATATCTATGTCGGGATCTGCCTCTGAAAGTTCTGCAATTCCGACAGAGGAGTGGATTCCATTAAGCTGTCCAATCTGCACAGCGGCAAGGCTGTCAAGGATTTTCCAGGCTTCTGCGGCGATTTCCTCCCTGCTGTTCCTGCCTCTCAAAAAGACCACAAATTCATCTCCGCCCAGTCTTCCGGCAAAACTTAACTTTTCCTTTCCGGCACGCTCCACAAAATCCCATTTTCTTCCAAAATCAATCTGAAAGCCCTTCATGATGTGCTCACTTGCTGCCTGAATCGCCTTATCTCCCATCTGATGGCCAAGCTTATCATTGATTTGTTTAAAGCTGTCAAGGTCAAATAAACAGAGGACAATATATTCTTCGGGAGAGCTGTTTTTTAAGACTTCGCCTGCAATGTTGAAAAATCTCCCGCGGTTCAGTAAAGCGGTCAGTGGATCAAAGCTGCTCCGGATTTCCAGATCCCGCTGCATTTTTGTGAGCTCGTAGTAGCTTACAAATCTGGAAATGCGTTTCCGCTGAAAAGAATAATGCATGATGAATGCCAGGCTCAAAAACATCAGCATATTATAAATATCAATGTAGGTAATGGCAAGCGGTTTGAACACAAAGGAGGACCAGAGGAACAGACCGCTTCCTGACATTAAAATGAGGCTCATTACAAAAAACGTATTGATATAGGAAAAAGCAATCACCACCACAATGACAGGAAAAATAGATGCTGCCATGTATGGCTGGACAACCGACACATAAATACTGAAGGAGTATAAGAAAATAATATTTAAGGCGGCGGTAAAATGCGTAAGGGTAGTGCTTGTTTTTCTGGATAAAAATACAAAAACATTTCCTGCGGTCGCAAAAATAAAGTAAAGCAGGTACACCTTCGGGTTTCCAGACATCAAGGTGGACAAATTTAATTTGGACAAAATATATACAAGGATGCAGAGAATGGAAAACCAGATATTCAGGATTTTCGCATGGTGAAGATCGGTTTCCCGGATATACTCCAGACAGTGTCTATATGTCTCCTTGCTGTAACCGTAATAATTCAAAGTTTTTAAAGACATGTCACCCTCCTGTAATGTGTGTTGAGGAAAAGTGTAACAATTCAGCCAAGTTCTGCCTCGAGTCTTTTTTGCGCATCTGCGAGTCCTTTGTTTACGCTTTTCTTTTCCGTTATAATATGATACATTTCTTCGCCTAATATTTCATAAAATTTTGGCCATTCCACCAGAATGGGGCGGTAGATGCCATTTTCCAGTGCATTGCAGACGGCTTTATATTCCGGGAAGCTCTTTTGGATTTTATGATCCTGAAGGCTGGAATAACGGCAGGGCACACCGCCATAAAAAACCGTTTTCTTTTGCACCTTCTTGTCCATCAGGTAAGATAAAAGCTCTGCGGCAAGTGTTTTGTTTGCAGAATTTTTTGGAATGCCAAGTGTCCAGATGCCGTAAACATTTGCATTATATGCAGGACTGTTTTTCCCGGCTTTTCCGGTAAAGGCACAATAATCCGCAGTGGATTTGTCAGAGGGCGTGTACCAGCCGGGCCAGCCAACAGCCATTGTGGCAGCATTGTTGGCAATGGCAATGACCAGATTGTCCCTTGTTTCAGCTTTTCCGGTGGCAATGAGTTTCAGGTAAAAATTCATTGCCCGTTTAAATTCCGGTGTATTTACAGTGGGACGGTTCTTGTCATCTACCACCCATCCGCCAAAAGAGGAGAGGATGGGCAGGAAATCCACAACAAGATTATTTGGAGTATCTGCGCGGTACATAAATCCAAGATGCCCTTTTTGGGTGGCTTTTCTGCAGATTTTCAAAAGGCTTTTCATACAATCCATATCCTCCGGGGTGTGGCCGGTACGGGAGGTGATGATCCGATTGTATAAAAGTACTGTGACGTTTCCATAATATGGTGCCAGATACAGGTTTCCAGCAAAGTAACAGATTTTTGTGGTGGCAGGAATAATGTCATCATCAAGTTCATATCCAAGTTCGTTTAAATTTGCTAAAATTCCCTGATTTGTATATTCTGCCATCCAGGAGCCATCTACCATGCAAAGATCATATTTTCCTGTTTTATTGCCGGCATCCCCCGACACCAGTGCGTGAAGCTCCTCTTCCGATAATTTAAAAATTTGACAGTGAACGTGTTTTTGCTCTTCAAAATCTTTCACACAGGTACTGATGACATTAGAATAAATACCATCCCGCAATGCAAGCGTAATTGTGGGCAGACCGGTGTCCCGGGAAGAACTGCAGCCTGTGGAAAGGTTTATGATTAAAACAGCGCAAAGTAAAATATGAAAAAATTTTTTCATACAGTATCCTTTCGGTGTTATGTTTATGTTCTAAACTGCTTTTTTGTCCGTTATAATTATTTTATGTTTGGAAAGAGAGATTGTCAAGGAAAACGAACCACATGTAAAAATGCGTTTAACAAGAGAAAACAGTAATGTTATGATAATGAAAATAGCCAAAAATCTAAATCAAATGCACAAAATGATCATAATGAGGAAACCTTTGGTTTCACGCAGAAGGAACGGGTTTCCAATAAAAAGACAGAGTTCGGCGGCATATTGTGCCGGCTGGAACCACGAAAAAAGCAGGAGGCTGGTCTTTGCCTCCTGTTTTTTGTGCAGAACAAGATATGACGGACAACCCCGTAATGCATGGGAAATTAAGCGGTATAAGCCTTTAACTTCTCGGCATCCTCACTCATTCTGGAAATAAGGGAATTGATATTTTCCACAATCTTCTGGTTATCTTCACTAATCGCAAAGGTGGCGGTTGCATGAGCCGTAACCTCTTCTGTAACAGCAGATGCCGTTTCAATGCTGCCGACAATCTCATCATTTGCTTCCGATAATTTCAGGACAATGCCATCTAAATCAGAAGTATGCTGTTTAATGACATCCACGCTTTTGTAAATCTTTTCAAAGCTTGCGGCAGTATCAGCGGCACATTCGCTTTCCTCTTCACCCGCCTGCAAAAGCTTTTCAATGGTGGAAACCATCATATCCACCTGAGACACAACATCATTGATCAGGCTGGTAATATTATCTGTGGCTCCGGTAGTCTGGGAAGCAAGGTTAGAAATTTCATTTGCTACCACTGCAAAGCCGCGTCCTGCTTCCCCTGCCCTTGCCGCCTCAATGGAAGCATTTAATGCCAAAAGACTTGTCTGGGAAGCCACATTTGTAATCATATCAGTAATGGAATTCATTTCTGCAGCAGTCTGCTGGAATTTGGAAAGGGCATCTGCAACATCCTTTCCAGCAGTATCGACCTGTCCGGTCAGGGATTCCATGCGTGAAATATTTTTCTGACCTGCAGATACCGCATCCGTAGCATAATCCACATTTTCCGTAATGGTGTTCATGGAACCTTCCACATTATGGATATGATTGGAAATCTCAGTTGTCTGTTCTAACTGTTTCTGTGCAGCATCAGCGGACTCACCGGTTCCCCTGCTGACTTCATCCATGGAATTACGTGTCTGTTCCACAGAATCCTTTAAAGCATCCATTTCATCAGCAACCTGTGCCACAGTATCTGTCATTCTGCTGGAAATCGTCAGTACATTGTCAAGAAGGTCTGTTGTCGTCTGGTGCTCCTTTTGCAGCTGTTCGGCACGCATGAGCTGGAAACTGTGATTTGTCCTGCTTACCATGATCAGATATGCAATGATAAGAATAATGACCAGTCCCTGGATTTCTGCCATGGCAGTATCTGTAAGCTTTCCCTGAACAATCTGGACAATGATGGATAAAAAATTGACAATGCAGACACCGACCCCGATGATGGTGGTGTATGTTACATCTTCATACAGGGTGATAATAATCAGCATTGGAATAGCATATGTAAAAACAAGGGCATTGTTTGTGGTCATGAGTACGAACGTGTACATGATGGCATAACCGATTCCCACGATGTGCTTTATCATGGAAGAGGCAGGATTCCGGCGGATTTCAATCTGTGTCCAGATGACCGGAATCATGGCAAGTGCCACAACGATCAATGAGTAACCCAGGGTACGTGTTTTTTTGACTACCTCCAGCACATAGGCTGCGGCAATGATGGAGCAGATGATAGTCAGTGCAAGTGCAGTACGCTTATTTGCCAGCGTGACTTCCTGTACTGTGGAGGTATTTTGGTTTTTGTTTTCGCTCATATGTGTTCTCCTTTAAAATTGTGATTGTAACAGTTCAGCCTTTCCCAGATATCCCGGGGGAATTTGAATACATCAAATTTTCTTCGGGATATTATGAGTGTGACTTTCATCACCTCTTATGAATCCATAAAGATGGCTGAATAGATACTTTTGATTATGTTTGAATTATAGCACATATTGTGTTCTTTGTAAATTTTTTGTATAATATATTTACTCGCATTATAATTATTCAGCTTTCCCTTTGGCTGTTAAATGCCGGTTTATTTCAAGCAGGGAGAGAAGAAAATCTGGCAGCTGGAATGAAGAATATTAGGAGGATGTTATGGAGAATAAAGAAGGGTATTTGACAGGAATAAAGGAATGGAGGGAAATGTTTTCAAAGAAAATTCTGGAGGATGGAAAACGGCTTGCAAATGGTGGGGAATGGCAGTATTTTTGGTGGAATGAATTAAGTGCAAAAGGAAAGGTGCGCATTGCAGCAAAAGGACAGCAATGGGGAGAAGTGACGGTCAAACATTTGCCACAGTCATATTCAGATGATTGGGATGAAAATAATTTTACGTGCAGCTGTCAGAAACGCCGGGGATATTATTTTGTAAAGGAGATGTGCGTGCATGAGGCAGCCCTTCTTTTCCGGCTGGAAAAGGAACATGGCCCCTGGAAATTTACGGAGACAGAAGAAGAAAGGGATGAACGTTTAGAAAACGAAAGAATAGAGAAAGAAATAGAAAGAAGGAGCAGGCTGGAGCAGGAAGAGGGCGATATAGCTGCTCCGATTGAAACGATTTTTCCAAAAAGGGAAAAAGGGGAGCCGCATCTGTATTATGATCTGGCGGCAATCTTGAAAAAGGAAAGTACCTCGTTATATTCCAGGCACCGGATGGAAGAAATATTAGAAGATGGCAGGATTTTGTCTGAGAATGTCGATGTTACTTATTTGCGTAGCGGACCACAGGTATTGAATTGTAAAATGGAGATTTATGATGGTCTGGAGGAACATGAGGTGAGCATGATTATCTCGCGGGACAAAATTGAACAGAAGAGCTGCAGCTGCAAGAACCAGTATGAATATTATTATGGCAGATATGCCGCCCGGCCGGACTTATGTGAGCATCAGCTGGTGCTTCTGAAACGTCTGTGGGAACATATTAAAGACCGGAATCCGGGGGATGCAACGGATTTGAAGGCAGAGAATTTTTTTTCCATGCTTTTCCATTCGGATATTGTGCTGGAGGAGGCTGAAGAAAAAGAGGTCATTGAAAAAGAAAAAAAAGTGCTGTTGATTCCCAGAATCATCATGGAACAAGGGGAGCCTAAGCTGACTTTTAAGATTGGCATGACAGGCGGGAAGCTTTTCATCTTGAAAAAGTTTCGGGAATTTGTGGAGGCAGTGGAGCAGGAAAAAAACTTTTTGCTGGGAAAGACCCTTACAATAGATTTTTCAGCAGTAACGATAACGGATGAGGGCCTGCCCTGGCTTACTTTTATCCAGAGACGTGTGGGAGA
Source organism: uncultured Lachnospiraceae bacterium (assembly GCA_902795775.1). Lineage (GTDB taxonomy): Bacteria > Bacillota > Clostridia > Lachnospirales > Lachnospiraceae > Butyribacter. The sequence goes on from CADBMP010000361.1 coordinate 10,071, forward strand.
GATTCAGAATGTGAACGACAGGCTGAATTCCAGAACTTCTTATTACTACTACAGTTCTCCCACGCTTTCTGTACAGCCGCAGGAGCCTCTGAAAGGAGCTGTGCTGGACCGGTTTTATGATCTGGCGGATGGAGGAGATTTTGAATATCAGAGCAAGCAGTTGAAAATAAAGGGAAAAATCCATGTGGGTCATGCAGATATGAATGTCAGCCTACAGACGGAAAAAATGACGGATGCATCCGGAGAGTTTCTGGGTGTTTCTGTTACAGGAAATATGCCGGTCATTTTAGCAGGAGTTACGGATAATTATTTTTTGGATGAAAATCATCTGAGCCGGATTTCAAAGGAGGAGTACAAAGTCCTGCTTCCGTTCAGGAAAGTGGCATCTGAATCCGGGATGATCCAGTTTCATGTGGGGAAAACAAGACTGTCTGAATTTTATTACCGGGCGGTGCCAGATCTTTTAGAGAGCCGGTATGTGGATTTTGAGGATACCTGTGCAGAAATGGTTAAAGATTATCTGCCGCCGGAGCCGGAATTTCTTTTTCGGCTGGATATGGAGGATGATATCTGTATCTGCAGGACGAGCGTGGCTTACAGCGTTCCAGAGGCTTCTGAAAATACATGGAAATATTCGCTTCCGGATGGGGAGGTTTTAAAGAAGCCATCCTCCGGTGCAGCTGGCGGGGCACAGACCGCAGAAGTCTATATAGGCGGCGGTTATCGGGATGAGCTTCAGGAGAAAAGGGTGATTGAGGTCTTAGAAAAATCGTTTGCCGGATATGATAAAAAATGGAAAGGGTATTGTACAGAGGAAGATGAATCAGGAGCTGAGCTGTACCGGATTCTGACAGAGGTGATTCCTTTGCTGAATCGTTATGGCGAGGTAAAGGGAACAGACGCATTCCGCATGGATGCGGTAAAACCTGTACCGCAGGTAAGGGTAGGTGTTTCCATTGACAGCGGGATTATGGATATTTCCATACTTTCTAAGGATATGGAGCCGGAAGAACTTTTGGATGTGTTACAGAGCTACCGGAAGAAAAAGAAGTATTATCGGTTAAAAAGCGGGGATTTTATTGACCTTTTGGGCGATACACAGTTAGCCTCCTTAGACGATATGATGACTTCCTTAGACCTTTCTTCGGAAGATGTGATCCGGGGCAATGCAAAGCTTCCGGCATTCCGTGCACTGTATCTGGACAAGATGTTAGAGGCACATGATGAGCTGGCGGCAGACCGGAATAAGACGTACCGTACTCTGGTGAAAAATTTTAATACCATCCGGGATGCGGATTATGAGCCGGCGGCGGGAATGGAGGATGTGTTAAGACCTTACCAGTTATACGGATATAAATGGCTTCGTACCCTGGCGGCTGCAGGCTTTGGGGGCATTCTGGCAGATGAGATGGGACTTGGAAAGACGTTACAGATGATTTCCATGATGGCCGCTCTTTTTGGAGAGGGAGAAAAAAGTCCCGGGCTGATTGTGTGCCCGGCTTCGCTGGTGTTCAACTGGCAGGAGGAGTTTTCAAGGTTCGCACCGGAGATTTCAGTGTGTACGGTGGTGGGTACTGTGGAAACAAGAAAGCAGATTTTTAAAGAGATGAAAAAGCAGGCGGAAAATTTGGGAAAAGCTGGTGCCGAAAAAGTCGAAACAAAAAAAACTGAAGAAGAAAAGGCTGGTGATGGGAAAGCCCGGGGAAGCAGTTTTCCGCAGGTGTATATTACAAGTTATGATTTATTGAGAAAAGATATTGCAAAGTATGAAAGCATGACGTTTTCCGTAATGGTGTTAGATGAAGCACAGTACATCAAAAACCAGAAAGCAGCCATGACAAAGGCAGTCAAGGTGGTGCGTGCAAATCACAGGTTTGCCCTGACCGGTACGCCCATTGAAAACAAGCTTGCAGAGTTGTGGAGCATTTTTGATTTCCTGATGCCGGGCTTTTTATATAAGTATGATGAATTTTCACAAAAATTTGAAGTACCGGTCACGAAAGAAAAGAACGAGGAAAAGGCCAACCGGTTAAAGCAGATGGTAAGACCGTTCATCCTCAGGCGCTTAAAAACGGATGTGTTAAAGGATCTTCCGGCGAAGTTAGAGGAGGTTCGTTATGCACGGTTTGATGAGGAGCAGCGGAAGGTATATGACGGTCAGGTGGTACATATGAAGAAGATGATTTCCGGAGCAGATAATGACAGGATCAAGGTGTTTGCAGAGCTCATGAGAATCCGTCAGATATGCTGCGACCCATCTTTGTTTTTGGAAAATTATAAAGGCGGGAGCGCAAAGCGGCAGGCGTGTATGGATCTGGTAAAAAGTGCCATTGAGGGTGGGCATAAAATTCTTTTATTTTCCCAGTTTACGTCCATGTTATCGCTTTTAGAGGATGACTTAGGGAAAGAGGGAATCCCGTTTTATAAGATTACCGGTTCTACCCCGAAGGAAAACAGGGTACGTCTTGTCCGCGACTTCAATGAGAATGAGGTTCCTGTGTTTTTGATTTCATTAAAGGCAGGCGGCACCGGACTGAATCTGACGGGTGCAGACGTGGTCATCCATTATGACCCATGGTGGAATGTGGCAGCACAGAACCAGGCGACAGACCGTGCACACCGGATCGGGCAGAAAAAACAAGTGACGGTTTACCGCCTGATTGTAAAAGATACCATTGAGGAGAAGATTCTGGCACTTCAGGAGGCAAAAAAAGATCTGGCAGATGCAATTCTTTCTGGGGAGAGCGAATCCATTTATACGCTTTCTGGCGAGGAGCTTTTAGAACTTCTGTAATCAAGTCTTCCTGCTTTACAGATGAAGGTCATTTTGGGTAAGAAAAATGACGATATAATATAACAATAGCTTTTGCAGGCTTACATAGGCAATATGAACCCCGGATTTTAATTTATGGCGGGGTTAAGAGGTCAGGGCGGGGGAGCGATGAAACGGAAACGTATTTCATTAACAGGTATTGTAAATGGATGGAGGAGGGATGTTCATGAGAAAAATTACGAAAAATATTTTAGCGGGCGTATTGTCTGCGGCACTTTTCTTTGGAGGCGCAGGAGGTTCAAATATTGCCCTTGCGGATACGGCAGCGGGGCAGCAGACGGGGGATGCGGCGGTTTCAGGTCTGCAGGCAGACTTAGAAGAACAGCAGCTTCCGACGGATGACCTGGAAACAGTACAGGTGGAGCCGCTTAGCTTTGCGGATCAGATGGAGATGCAGGAGGTTCCGGTTTTTGACGGGGCAAATGTGGAAGAAAGCTTAAGCAGATTAGATTCTGTGATTCGTGGAGGAATCGGCTCATACGGGCGGAGTAAGTTAAACGAAAAGCAGCAGGCACTGTATGACGGTACGGAAGTGGCATGTGTCAGCTTTGTACTGTCAAATACGGATCTGACAGAAAGTACAAAGTCTGTGGGCGGGGCTTCTGTGGAAGGACTGACAAAGGAGCAGCTCACACAGACGTTTCTGGCATTTTATTATGACCATCCTGTGTACTGTTGGATCGGAGCCTGTTCGTATTCCATCTCCGGAAACAACAGTACGTTATACATTGGTGTAAAACAGGAGTATTATACGGATTCTTCCAGAGATGCCGTGGAAGCACAGATTAAGACCGGCGTGGCAGCTTACAAAACAGAAACGGACAAATATTCCGATACATGGGAGAAAGTCCGTGCCGTTCATGATAAGATGCTGAATGATGTGGAGTATGCGTATAAAAGTGATGGAAAAACGCCGGAAACGGCGGCGTGGGCACATAATGTGGAGGGTGTGTTCAATACAGCAAAAAGAGCAGTCGTCTGTGAAGGATACGCAAAGTCATTCAGCCTTATCACAAATTATTTGGGAATCCCAAGTGTGTTCATTGTGGGAACGGCAGGAGGCGGGGGACACGCATGGAATGCGGTTTCTTTTGATAATGGAGCCACATATCATTATATGGATCTGACCTGGGATGATTCAAAGGATGGATCGATTGGTTATATCTGGTTCGCACCGCCAAAAAGCTTTTTCACACAAAAGCATACCGCATATACCACCAGTGGAAAAAAGATGAAGTGGCAGTATGCACTTCCAAATATAACAACGAGTGATCTTTCCAATACTTATTTTGAAAAATATCATGCCCATGCAACAGCGCAGAATGTGCATGATAAAGCGTCGGCACAGAGCTTTTTGCAGACGGCGGGTGCATCCGTACCGCATGATACAATGATGATCGTGGCAGATTCGACGGCAATTATGTTACAGCTGCTTAGCGCATATGGAGGGGAAAATTCTTATTACCCGTGTTCAGGATATGGAACTGTAAATTGTTATCAGTATTTTGATGCCACACGTTATAAGGTACAAAATCCTGCCACATCCTTTACTTTGAGCGAAACAACTGTTTCTGTGGATAGAGGGCAGACGTCTTCCATGACACTTAGCATAACTCCGCCGTCAAATTCGGATGACCGGATTGTATTATCTGTGGATAATGGCAGGGTGGTTTCTCTTTCTAAGACCTTCCTGGATTTATCCAAGGGCGAAACAACGGTCACGCTGACTTTTAAGACCGCCGGGGATGCTGTGATTACAGCGGCCTCTTTGGTGGGGAAACATGTGGAAACCTGTAACGTGACAGTCACATCAAGCATTATGTCGGAACATCTGTATCTGGATGAAAAACATCAGACGGATGCGGGTAATTCCGCTTTTGCATATGCGAACGGAGGAAAAAAGACGGTAAATAACGTAAGCACAAATTATAAAACAGTTACGTTGTATACGGATTTAGTGGCACCAAAATATAAGGATGCAAAGGGAAGAACTTATACCGGAAAAATTTTGGCAGGTGTGACCCTGGACAAAAAAGAGCCTGTTGTAAAAAATAATAAACTGGTAAAGGATGCTGCAGCAGACAAAATTGCATCTGTTTCTTATGCCAAGGTTTCAGATACAGGCGGGAAAGTAACGGTTACTGCAAAAAAGCCGGGAACGGTTTATGTATGGCTCATTTCCCTGACCACAAAGGATACCGTTCAGGATGCAGGGTATGCGCCTGTGGAGTTAAAGCCGGCTCCTACAAAAGTGATTTATCAGCAGACACAATGCCAGCAGGGAGAAAAAAGCAGTGCATTTCCGGCGGTCACTTCCATGGCGGTCGCACTGAATACGTCCTTTAATATTTATCTGAATCCGACAGTAGTATCTGCAGAAGATAATAAGTTGAGGGAAACCGTGACAGAAAATACCTTTTCTCTTTCTGTGGCGGAAAAATGGCAGGACTGTATCCGTATAGAAGAGATAAACGGAAGCCTTTATGGATATAAGATTATTCCACTTAAATTAAAGGAAGCGGAAAAGGAGACAAAATTCCCGATTACTGCGGTCTGTGGGGAAAATGGAACGAATGCAAAGCTGAACATCACCATTACGAACCGGGTGAAAAAGATGGATTTTGAAAAGCTGGAAGAAGGTTCGGAAAGTACGTTTACAAAATCTGATGGGACGCTGAAACTTCAGTTCACCCAGGGTGCCGGTGTGGTAAAGCGTACTGCAAAGCTCCGTGAAACCGTGGAATTATACGATGCAGGTAAAAAACGGTTTGACGGCACAAAAATTTACCAGCTTCCGACGGCTGACGGCTTTACTATTACGAATGCCGGAAAGGTCACAGTTGCAAAGGGCATTACCGCAGAACAGAAAAAAGTTGGCATGGCGGTCGTGAAAGGAACGCAGAAGGACACTGGTGCAGATTATCTGATTACCGCAAATCCGGGAATTTCTGATGGCACGACAGCATATCTTCTGGTGGTGCATAACGGGCTGGCAGGAAAGGGCACCGGTTATGATGTGATCGAGGTCACTGTGGGGGATGCTTCGGTAAAAGGAAATGAGCATCCGATTTGGGCAAATGCAAAGGATGTGGAGTTAAAGAAAACAAAGCTGAATACCCATATTACTCCGGCAGAGTATCAGAATGGAAAGAAGACAGTGACCGGGAAGGTGGTGTGGATCAGCCGCCAGACGAAGCTTACCGGACAGCCGGGGTTTGATGCGGCAAAGCATCAGGTAACAATCAAATCTGACAGTAAGATTGCTTCTGTGGCAGCAGGGGGAATCGTGACAGCAAAGGCAGAGGGAACCGCTTATATTTATGCCATTGAAACGGGAAGCGGGGAGTATGAGGAATTTGAGGTACAGGTAAAGGATACTCCGCTTAACATCAGGCTGTATCAGAGTGCGGATGCAGATCCGTTACAGAAGGCCGCGGAATATAAAAAGGAAACCGCCGCTCAGGGAGCTTCCGTTGATGTTTATGTGAAGGGAACCATCGGGAGCATTACTAAAACCTCGAATACCATGAAGGTGTTATCCGGTGCCGGATATGATTATACTTATGCGGTGGAGGATAAGTATAAGGATAAAGTATCCGTGACGCAGGATGCACAGAACGGGGAGCACTTTACCATAACGGCAGCGCAGGATGCATGGAATAATGCTGGTCTTGCAGCAGGAAAGACGTTTAACGTCAAGGTGGATTTCATCTGTATCAAAAATGGAAAGAAGGGAACCTTTACCCTGACGGTAAAGGAAAACTAAAATGGAACGGGCAGGAGATCATGATAATCTCCTGCCCGGTTTGCTGTATAGCATTTAACCTTTGACGGCACCGATGGTCACGCCTTTTACAAAATATTTATGCACCATTGGGTATGCAAAAATAAATGGTCCGGTAATGACGACAGTAAGTGCCATTTTCAAGGTATGTACCGGCAGGTTCAACGAGCCTGCCACAGCAGATGTGGACTGGGAAAGAATCCGTTTGTATGCTTCAATGTTATTGATGCGCTGGTATAAGAAATATTGTAACGGGTACATGGTTTCGTCATCAATGTAAAGCATGGCGTTGTACCAGTCGTTCCAGTAAGCAAGGGCGATGAACAGTCCCACTGTGGCAAAGGAAGCCTTGCACATGGGAAGCACTACGGTCAGATAGGTTCTGAAATCTCCACAGCCGTCTATCTTGGAAGCGTCAATCAGATCGCCTGGTATGGAAATCATGTAGCTTTTCATGATCAAAAGATTAAATGCGTTGAAAAGCAGCGGCAGGAGAAGTGCCAGATACGTATTTTTAAAATTCAGATATTTAATCATCAGGATGTACGTAGAAACCAGTCCGCCACTAAAGAGTGTGGTGAAGTAGAAAAAAAGCGAAAATTTATTTCTCCAGGGGAAATCTTTTCTTGCCAGCACATATGCTGTCATGGAGGTCATAAAAAGTCCGAGGAAAGTTCCGGTGGAGGTCAGAAAAATAGTCACCAGATAAGCCCGGCACACAACGGTCGGATTAGAAAAGATGGACTGGTAGGCAGACAGGGTAAAGTGCTTTGGCAGGATGCTGTATCCGGTCCGCACGACCTCCTCATTTGATGAAACGGATGCAGAAAGAACCATGAGGAATGGAAGCAGGCAGATGACTGCAATCGTTCCGCAGAAAAGATATCCAAGGATGGAAAATATTTTTTTATCCATGCCTGATTTAAAAATTTTTTTCTTCATAACAGTGTTCTCCTTTCTGGAAAGGTAATATTGATTAGCAGAGATGGCTTTTTGGAATGAGAAGCTGATATATGACATTAAAACAGCGAATAGTCTTTATCATATTTTTTCACAGCAAAATTTGCCAGCACGATGGTAATAAAGCACAGCACCGACTGGTACAGTGCAGCGGCGGCAGACATGCCAAAGTCATTGCTCTGGATCAGGGCGCGGAACGTAAAGGTGTCGATTACATCCGTCGTATCGTAAAGCAGTCCGTTTGAACCGACCAGATTGTAGAACATATCAAAATTTCCGCGAAATACATTTCCAAGAGCCAAAAGCGTCAGCACGATAAGCGTTGGCATCAGGGAAGGAATCGTAATTCGGAAAATTCTTTGAAAAATATTTGCCCCGTCTATTTCTGCAGCTTCGTATAAAGTGGTGTCAATGCCTGTGATGGCAGCCAGATACATGACGGATCCGTAGCCGATGTTTTTCCATGTATTAAAAAAAACTAAAATAAATGGCCATAAAGAAGATGTATTGTAAAAATCTATTTTTTCCATGCCGCGAAAGGAAAAATACTGGTTGATTAAGCCGTAATCTGAGTTGATAAAGCTATAACAGATAGAAGACACAACAACCCATGAAATAAAATACGGCAGGAACATAATGGAGTGTGCGCATTTTTTGAACCGGTTATTTTTCATCTCGGATAAAAAGATGGCAACCGCTAACTGGAAAACGGTATTGACAAGGATAAAGGTCAGGTTATAAAGGACTGTGTTTTTTGTGACTTTCAGTGCCTGCCCGGAAGAAAAGAAAAATTCAAAATTTTTTAAGCCGCTGAACGGACTGCCAAAAATACCGTCCCTGTAATTAAAATCCTTGAAGGCCAGAATGATTCCGCTCATGGGAAGATAGCAGAATATGATGGTATAAATGACTGCCGGAAGCAGCATGAGCAAAAGCACCTTATATTTTTTCACCTTTTGAAAAAAGCCTTTTTTCAAAGAAATTCACCTGCCTTTTTGTAATATGGATGTTATGCTTTGTCGATTGCTTTAAATCTGATTCTACCGTGTTGTTAATAATTTTTTATAAATCCGCTCAAGGATCAGGTCGTACAGAAGAAAGAGCGGCACCGGAAAAATAAGGATACAGACCGGCATAATATATATGATGACTGCTGCAGTCAGAAAAAGAGCCAGCATCAGGACGCTCAGGGGGAGGTTCCCAAGAGCAATCAGGGCTGAATTTTTGAGGATGGTCTTTATATTATCCTCAAAGCGCGCCAGATAGGTAATGGCATATATTGTCCATATGATTACAAAAAAGACTGCTGCCAGAAAGAAATAATACAAAAGTCCCAGCGAAGATCCCTTCGATAAAAAATTATCATATACGAGCTCCTTTTCATAATGAAAAAGAAGCAGGAAAGCACAGAGGAAAAGCCAGAGCCCTGTGCCCTGCTTAAAATTATTCTGAAAGGATTTTTTAAAGGTCAGGAAAACATATCCCTCGTCCCTGCGCAGATTTTTTCTGATGGCATCATAAAGTGCAGCGGTGGCCGCACCTGCCGTAAAGAGTGGCAGGGAAAATATAATCCAGAAAAATGTGATAAGAAAAGCATCTGCAATTTTCTCAAAAATCCGAAAAAATATATTGTCATAATGAAAAATATTCATGAAAATACTCCATGTGTATTACGGTCTGTGTTCCGTTTTTTTTCAAAAAATTCCAATGCCCTGCCTTGCAAGGCTGTGTATAAACCGGCTGTGGATTGCAGCGGTTATGTTTCAATGATATGGTGGCACGCTTTTCCGTTTTCCTTTGCCTGATACAGTGCAGCATCTGCCGTATTGTAAAGCGTCTGGAAATCAGAGCCCTTTGAATCTATGGCGATGCCGATGCTGCAGGAAAAGGGACCTGCTTCTCCAATCTTCATGGTGCGGAGGGTATGCTGGATATTTTCACAGCGGTTATCTAAGCTTTCTCTGGGAATCCCATTCGTCAAAAGCACCATAAATTCATCACCGCCCACACGTCCAATGATATCCTTTGAACGGAAGTAATCGGTCAGGACCCTGGCAAAGCTTTTTAAGACCTCGTCACCAATCTGGTGGCCGTAATTATCGTTGACATGCTTAAAATTATCAAAATCCACAATGACAAGACCGCACACGGTACCTTCTTCCCTTTTGGCAAGAAAGGTTTTTGTTTTTGTCTCAAATGCGATTTTATTCAGAAGACCGGTCAGAAGGTCAGTCATGCTTTTATCGCTCAATACCTTTGACTGCAGCCCGCCGTCGGTCTGGACGGCAAGATTTAAGGCGTAGCATCCGAAGGACAGCACCAGTACAAAGACGGCACCGGCAATATCCGCCGGAACGAACTGCTCCGGGAACACAAGGAACATAAGAGCCGGAAACAGAATGGTGCAGAAGATATCGAACAGGGCAATGTACCGGATGTCATCCACATAGCAGGCACTGAATGCCATGAATAAAATGAGATAGCACATGGGCGTCCTGCCGACCCGGATATATCCGTCATACAGGATTCCGCAGACAAGCACCAGACAGTAATAAGGATAACAGCTGAGCTTTGCATAAATAATACTCTGCGAAAAACGTTTATCCAGTTTTTTTGTAACGATTCGGCTGAACAAAAAAAGTGCCGGAAATGCCAGATATACCGGATGCCATTCAAATTCCCCCGTAATGACATAGGAGGTCGAAACCATCAGGATATAAAATACCAGCAGGATGTCATTGATGGCATGTCTGCGCCTGATGTTGCGCATGGCAATCTGAAGTCGGTTTTCAAAGGTAAACCCCTCCATTTCATCATAACGTTCCAGAATTGTATTTAGCATATCAAATATTCTCCCTTTTTCTGCTGTCCAAAATCATCTGTCTATTTTTTGGATTCCCAAAATGCCTCTGCCTGTTTTTTGATTTCATCATAAATCTTTTGGATTCCGGCAGCGTTTAAGTGTTTCCGTAAATCTTCCACTGCTTTTTCCGGATCATCTGTCAGACCGGCGCAGATCGGGTCAAATTCTTTTGAAATGATTGAATTGACATTTGCCGTTTCTGTTTTCACGTTTTCATTATTAAAAGAGAAAGTAACATAAGGATGAGGATCAGCAGCTTTTTTATTCCAGTCTTCTATGGTCTTTCGTTGTTTTTCATAAACATCATCCTTGTTTTCCACATATTCACTGCGCATTAAATCCATATTGAACCAGCCCCAGTTACAGGTGCCGTTTGCAGGAAAATTTTCTGATGCAGGCAGGGATTTATACGTATTATTTTCTGCTGCTTCCCAGTGGACGCCTTCAATTCCCAGAGAAGTCAGATCATACACTTCTTTGTCGGTCATCAATTCGTTTATGACCATCATGGCACGTTCCGGGTATTTGCTGGCTGCATTGATTCCCACACCATTGTTGATGTAAGCATTGAACTGTTTTTTGTTGGTAGAGAGCGGGTCAACGAACGTAGCTTTCCAATCCGGGTGTGCAGCGTTCATTTCTCTGGCGAGCCTTGTGACGGTTCCGATATTCCATGACATGATGGCGGCACGTCCCTGCTGCCAGCTATCGGAACGAGCTTCTGTAGAAGAAAGGGTATCTGCAGACCAGAAACCGGCTTTGTAAAATTCCCGCATTTTTTTGGCATAGTTCATGAAATCGTCTGTATCTATGGTATATGTGATGGAAGAATCGTCATTGTCATTTATGTTATAAGTAAATAACAGGCCAAGGGAGCCGCCCATCAAAGGATATTGTTTCGGATAGAAAAAATACCCTGCTAAATCTCCGCCATTTCTGGAACCAAGAGGTTTCAGGTCTTTTTCATTTTTTGCTACATCCCGGAGAAAAGCTTCCAGTTCTGTGGGAGAGGTGATATCGCTGTAATGATATTTTTCCATGAGATCACCACGCACGCCCACGACCTCCATGCCGTATTCATGTTGGTAATTTGGAACCATGTAGACCTGTTTATTGATTTCTGCCTGTTCCCATGCGATTTCCGGCAAAAGTGCCTGAATATCCGGTGCATAGGTCTTTCGGAAATCCTCGTCCATTGCGTAAAATCCGTTTTTTGCCACAGTATCTTCATAATGTCCCCAGCCGGAGGCAGTAAAAATCAGGTCAAAATCTTCTCCGGAGGAAAAGAGCAGGGAATATTTTGTATCATGACTGGCCCATGGTAAATATTTGACGTTCAATGTGGCATTGACCTTTTTCTTCAAAATTTCATTGACCTTTTCGTATACTTTGTCGAAGTCGGCAGCTTTGTCGCCAATCAGATACATGGTCAGCTCTAAGGGCTCGCTGACATCCTGGCCATGATAGACCATGCCTTCTGTGCGTTTTCCTGTTCCGGAACTGTTTCCGTTTTTTCCGCAGCCGGAAAGAGTGCTGAGGGTCAGGGCGGTGGTGAGAAATGCCATAATGATTTTTTTAGACAGATGTTTTATCATACTTTGTTCCTCCTGTTGTTTTTTGTATTACTCTGGCTGTTAAAAAAACGAATTTTAGCAGCCGGGGTAATAGGGGATTGTATGGTGCTGTGAAAAATAATAAGGATTTGTTGTATATTACTATATTTTTTCCTGTAACTATTAAATTATTTGTGTATTATTAACCACTATACCGTACATGGGCTTATCTTTCAATCTTTTTTTGGGTATTTATGATATCTGCCTTTAACCACTTTAAAAATAGAAAGAAATGTGTTAAGATTTTAGCAGACAGGAAATCATCTTTGGAGGTGGCTGGATGAAAAGAATTTGCGGCATGTTTTTTTGCTTTGATGGCATCTGTGCTCGTGACTGCCTGTGGAAAGGGAGCTTTAGATGCAGGGACTTCTGATGAAGCTCTTTCAGAGAACGAAACGGAACAGGAAGCAGGCTTTATTTATCCGAAAGGAAAGACCTTTGAAAAGGGAAGCCTTAGAAGACCGGGGATTTCAGGGAAATAAAAAACAGCGAAAAAATTGTTTGAAAGGTGTGGCATAAAAATGAGAGAGACTTGGAAAGAAAAAAGAGCGTTCAGAAAAAGAAAAAGTTTTTGCAGGGCAGGAGCATTTTGTGCATTTGCCTTAGGTATTTCCGTTCTGGTGTCCGGCTGTGGGAAAAAAACAGTGGATTCCGGAAAAGGCATCAAGCTTTCTGTCTGGGCGGAGGAGAGCACACATGAGCTTTTGGAAAAGAAAATCAAGGAATTTCAAAAGGAGCATAAGGGAGAGGCGGACATAGATGTGACCATCAGCTCAGAAAGCGAGGAGACCTGCAAGAACTCCGTTTTGGAAAATCAGGAGGGGGCAGCAGACCTTTTCATTTTTGCAGATGACCAGTTCGGGGATTTATATCGTGGAAATGCCCTTTTGGAAATTACAGATGAGCCGGAAAAAATCATTGCATCGGTGGGAGGAGAAGATTCCCCGGCGGCAAAAACCTCCATGCGGAATGGAAAGCTGTATGCAATTCCGCAGTCGTCCGGCAATGGGTATTATATGTATTATGATAAATCATATTTTTCAGAAAATGATGTAAAGGACATGGATAAAATGCTTCAGATTGCCGGAGAGCATAAGAAAAAGGTGAGCATGGATCTTTCCAGCGGCTGGTATCTGTTTTCCTTTTTCAAGGGTGCCGGACTGACTTTGGAGTCGAACGAAGATGGTACAAAAAATATATGCGACTGGAACACAACGGAGGGAAAATACACCGGGAAGGATGTGACAGAGGCAATTTTGGATATTGTGAAACAGGATGGATTTTTGTCCTGCAATGATGATGGATTCATAAAGGGAATGAAAGCACATTCTATTATTGCAGGGGTGAACGGTCCATGGAATGCCAGCAAGGTGAAGGAAATTTTAGGAGATAATTATGGTGCGGTCAAACTGCCGGAGTATACCTTAAAAGGAGATAAGGTTCAGATGTGCAGTTTTTCCGGATATAAGCTGATGGGAATCAATGCACACACGAAGCAGAAAAAATGGGCAATGATGCTTGCAAAGGCACTGACATCAAAAGAGGTGCAGCTGGAGCGGTTCCGTCTGACCGGAGAATCGCCTGCAGATGTAGAGGCAGCAGCTTCTGAGGAGGTCATTTCTTCCCCGGCAATGGTGGCATTAAATGAACAGGCTCCGTACAGTTATGTGCAGAATATTACAGATACTTACTGGGATCCTTCTGCGTTATTTGGCACTATATTAGCAAGTGGAAATGCAGACGGAAGGGATCTTCAGGAGCTTTTGGAAGAGGTGGTACAGCACATTACAGAGTAATCCCCGGTAATATCAATGTGTCAGCGCATCCGGGAGAAGCATGATTCAAGGGAAAGGTGGAACCTGACATGAAAAAGTGGGCGAAAAATTTAACATTTCGTATTCTGGTAATTGTATTGTTTACCGGTTTTGTGGGTGTTTTGGGAATCTGTATTCTGATTGGGAATCTGGAATCCTTTCGTTATGATTACCAAAAAAGGATTTCTGTGGATTATGAACATCGTCAGAGAATGGATGAAATCAGTAAGCTTTTATATAAGCATCAGGCGATTACGGCACGCCACATTAACACCACCAGTACAGAAGAGAAAGAAGAATTAGTGGGAGAAATAAAAGAGTTAGGGGCGGAACTGAAAGAAAAAGTGATTGCTTTTGGAGAAACTATACGTGGAAAAAAGAAAGAAAAGCTTTATCATACGTTTTATTCCAATACGCTGAATTATCTGAGGATAGCAAAAACGGTCCTGACCCTGAGCAGTAATGGGGATGTAAAGACGGCAAGTTATTATCTGACAAATGAAATGGCAGCATTTTTAGTGACCATTGACCAGAATGCAGATGAAATGCAGCAGATTACCGGGAAAGAATTTATGAAATCCAAAGAGCATATGAATCACAATATTTTTGTGGCAAAGGTCTGTTCTGTCATATGTTTTAGTGCCATTGCGGTTGCAATTTTTTTCTGTGTTTTTATATGTTTTCGGATTCTGAGCCAGGTGGAGCAATACCGGAAGCAGCTAGAGGCAGAGGTAGAAGAAAAGACGCAGGAGCTTTTGGAGCATAACCGGACCATTATGGAAATGCAGAATAATACAGTAATCGGCATGGCGACCCTGATTGAGAGCAGAGATGGGGAAACGGGAGAGCATATCCAAAGGACAAGCTCTTATGTGGAGCTTCTGGCACATGTGGCAAAGGATGCCGGTTATCATCCGGAGATTTTGAATGATGATTACATAGAGCTTTTGGTGAAGGCAGCTCCCATGCATGATATTGGAAAGATTTCTGTGCCTGACCGGATTTTGAAAAAACCGGGAAGGCTTACCACAGAGGAATTTGAAATTATGAAGACACATGCCGCAAAGGGCGGTGAATTGGTCAAAGACGTCCTTTCCGGTGTGGGCGAGGAGGAATATATAAGGATTGCTGCAGATGTGGCATCTTATCACCATGAAAAATGGAACGGCTCCGGATATCCAAAAGGATTGCAGGGAGAGGGAATCCCTCTGGGTGCAAGAATCATGGCGGTCGCCGATGTGTTCGATGCGCTGGTGTCCAGACGTTGTTATAAGGAGCCGATGCCATTAACGCAGGCGTTTGATATTATTGAGGCAGATGCCGGCTCCCATTTTGATCCGACACTTGCAAGGCTTTTTTTGGAGCATAAGGAGGAAGTGGAGAAGATTGCATTCCGGCAGTAATCTCTGCCATGCTTACTACGTCCACCGGAAATGGGCATCGGTTTCCCGGAACGTCCCGGTAGGCAGGGGAGGAGGATTCGTAAAGGGTATATAAAATAGTTCCGCTGATGCAGCTTTCTTCCAAAAGCGGGGGAAGAAGAATGGCATTCTGCAGATGCAGGGATAAGCCATGGTTCTTATCTGCAGCCGTTCCGGCAGTGGATGAGAGGGTATAAATGAGCATTTTTGAGGCTTTTTTTCTGCCGCCGGAGATGCTTGCAAAAAGGTAAATACCGGAGGCAGTTTTTTCAAAAGAAGCACCGTTTGCTTTGGCAGGAAGGGGAAGCTCCCTGTCAAAAATCAGGGAAAGAGGTGCTTTTTTTTCATGTGGATTTTTCTGTATCTGAAATGAGCGTAAAAATCCCCTTTTTCCTGCGGGGGCACAGTAACCCACCCAGATTCTTTTTTCAAAGAAGGTGACAAAGCTGGCAGTCATGCCGCAGGGAACGGTTTTTTGGAAATAATCTATTTTGGCTGCCGGGATATTGTTCCTTTGAAGAGGAGGCTCCTGTAAATTTGTTGTTTGTAACGGTATGTCATGACTGATGTTTTTGTGCTGTGTGCCGTCCGGATGCTTTAACTTCCGGGACACCAGATGGTTCAGGTCCGTTTCCTTTATGACGCTTAAGCAGTTATCCGTACTTTTGGCAATCCAGAGATAGGTCCCGTCATAGGTGATGCCGCCCACGTGGTTCTTATCCGGTAGCTCCAAAAGTCCTAAATATGCGTGGCTCTTTTTACAAAATACCATGAGGCACGAGGAGTGTGCCGGTTCTTTTTGGAGGTGTTCGTAAGCCTCTTTGGAAATCTGTATTTCCGGCAAAATCTTATTTTTTCGCATATGAGGATTTTTAAGGAGTTTTATTGTTTTTGACAGGTCGGCATTTTGGGATTTGGCAAGTTCCTTTTGAAAGCGTTTGATATTGC
>CADBMP010000362.1 GCA_902795775.1 uncultured Lachnospiraceae bacterium
AGGGGCTATCTGCGGCTTAAATCCGTTCAGTAGCCCTATGAAGGTTTTCAGCGATAAGATATCGGATGAAATCGAGGAACAGGATAACGAAGCTATCCGTATCGGTCACGACTTAGAACAGTATGTGGCTGACCGTTTCACGGAAGCGACTGGACTTAGGGTGCGGCGTTCCAATTTCATGTACAGGAGCGTGGAACACCCGTTTATGATTGCGGATGTTGACCGCCTTGTAATCGGAGAGGATGCCGGTCTTGAATGCAAGACAGCGAGTGCCTATAATTCCGATAAATGGAAGGACGGCGACATACCGCTTCATTATGTGATGCAGTGCTATCACTATATGGCGGTCACAGGGAAGAAGACATGGTATATCGCCTGTGTTATCTTAGGACGGGAATTTGTTTACAGAAAATTGTCATGGGATGACAACATCATAAACGGTCTGATTCAAACGGAACAGGATTTTTGGTACAGGCATATCGTTCCAAAGGTAATGCCAGATCCTGACGGTTCCGAAATCAGCGATGAGGTATTGCAGAAATACTTCAGGACTGCGAAAAAGGCAAGCAAGATCCAGCTTGTCGGATTTGACGACAAACTGAAAAGACGGGCAGATATATTAAACAGCATTGAGGAACTGACAACAGAGCAGAAACGGATTGAGCAGGAAATCAAATTATTCATGAAAGACAATGAGCTTGCGGTAAATGACAGTTACAAGGTGACTTGGAGCAATGTTGACACCACGAGGCTTGACACGAAGCGTATTAAAGAGGAAAAGCCGGATATCTACAATACCTATGCGAAGACTTCATCATCACGCAGGTTTCAGATCAAGGCGGCTTGAATTACTATACTCACAAACGATTAGATTTGTCATCCTTTGCAAAACAGCAACTTCATTGACTTGCTGTTTTCCGCAAAGGATAGACAAATGTTATCGGTTGTCAGTATTTCAGGGGCAGGATAATCCACCATCCGGACTATCCTGCCCTGCTGTTGTTTCACATAGGAGGCGGTGAAGCATGGACAACAGGGGATTTGGCATAGTTGAGATTATGATGATTTTACTGATTATTTTTACCCTGGCATTGAGGGGTGAGCTGACAGTGCTCGCATCATTTTTATTGCCAGGGATAATGCAGGAGGGCGCAGAATGGACGAAAAGAAGATACGCCTGTTAAAAGCGGGCGAGATTGAGTGCCGAATCGGCACGATAAAAGGCAATGGGCTGTCGTTGCTTCTTTATAAGGATGCAAGAGCTGACATGAAGATACTGGATGAAGTCTTCGGAGTGACAAACTGGCAGAGGAAGCATGAGATGATAGGCGGCAGCCTGTATTGTACGGTCAGCATTTGGGACGAGGGAAAGAAGCAGTGGATTGAGAAAAGCGATGTCGGGACGGAAAGCTATACCGAAAAGGAAAAGGGGCAGGCTTCGGATTCATTTAAGAGGGCGTGCGTATCCCTCGGCATAGGCAGGGAGCTTTATACATCTCCGTTTATCTGGATTCCTGCCGAGAAAGCCAGCATCCAGCAGAACAACGGCAAGTTTTATTGCAATGACCGTTTTACGGTAGGAAGGATTGGATATAACGAGGACAGGGAGATTTCGGAGCTTGCCATTGTAAATACAAATACAGGCGTTGTCGTATATGAAAAGACCGACAGGGCAAAGAAACAAGCGGCGGATAATCGTAAGCAGTCCGCAGGGAAACAGTCAAAGCGCAGCTCAGACACTATCACGGAAGAACAGCTTGGAAAATTCAATGCGGAGCTTGCGAGAACAGGCGTACAGATGTCGGCAGTCAGGGAAAGGTATGCGGTTGGCAGACCGGAGGATATGTCGGAGGAAATATACGGAAAGGTCATGCATGCACTATCGAAGACAAAATCGGCAAATGCCGCATAGGAAAGGGGAAATTATTATGAAGATGGAGGAGTTCAGGAAAAATGTAGTCATCCTGCTGTCTGATCGTATGGGTGCAAATGCTACGATTACGGCAAAGGATGTGACGAAGAATAACGGCGTTGTTTTACACGCCGTCCGGATTTCAGAGCAGGGCAGGAATATTTCACCGTGCATTTATCTGGAACCATATTATGAGAGGTTTTGGGAAGGCGAGGATATTGAGAACATCATTGACGATATCGTGAAATCTTATGATAAGAATGCGGAATCAGTCAGTTTTGATGTGGGCGGGTTTTCTGATTATGGGAGTATCTGCAAGCGGATCAGGGCAAGGCTTGTAAACACTGATAAGAACCGTGAGCGTCTTGAAAGTCTGCCACACAGGGATTATCTCGACCTGTCGATTGTCTACTGCGTGGAGTTTGCCGTTGGCGATGGCATTGGCAGTATAACGATTGACAATAACCATGCTGCAATGTGGGGAGTGAGCGAAGAACAGCTTTTTGAACAGGCTGTAAGCAATATGGAAGCGGACGGAGATGCTCCAATACAGAGCCTTACAGAATTATTCGGGGAGATGACGGAATGCTTCTGTGAAACATTCCCGACGGGGGATTTCCCGATGTATGTACTGACGAACAGCCAGAAAGTAAACGGTGCATCGCAGATCATACGGAAGGATGTGCTTATCCATGCGGGAGAATATTTGGGAAAGGATTATATGATAATTCCTTCGTCCATTCATGAGGTCCTGCTTGTGCCGGATTCGGGTGAACCTGGTCTTGCAAAGAACATTGCAGGGATTGTTGAGTTTGTAAACCATACGCAGGTGGCTGAGGAAGAAATTTTAAGCTACCATGTGTACCGTTACAGCAGGGCAAACGGCGAGGTTGCGATTGCGGCGTGATTTTTGAAGGAGAAACGTGAGGTGAAACAGATGGACAAGGTAATCATTAAAGTAATCATCAAGATTTTGCTGCCGATCCTTACCAAATAATAATGTAAGGTGCGGTTGAAATGGGTTTCCGGGGAGATGTCATGGATATTTCCCCGGATTTTTTTATTCAACCGTTTCAAGAAATGCGAGAAGCGTCTTGCGCTGTCTTTCATCCATCTGGTATATGCGGCGGACGATTGGGTCGCTTGCAAGCAGGTTCTCGGATTCGTCATCAAAGAAATCTTTTAGTGTGATGTCGAGTGCGGTACAGATTTGATACAGGGTTTCAACGGAAGGAGTTTTATTGCCGAGTTCGATATCCCTTATGTGGCTTTGGGAGAATCCGGATAAGTTGGCAAGTTTGTTGACGGTAATGCCTTTCCTTTCCCGAAACTCTGTTATTCTCTTGCCAACTTGGTAAACAGGTGATTCTTGGCGCATGAGATAAAGCCTCCTTTCCTGAAGATTATTTTATTAGAATAGCAAAATTACATATATTAAATTACAGTTTTTGAGATTGCAAACCAGAACTTTAGATGATATAATCAAATGGATATGTCCAGAAAAGGGGGATGTGAAGAATGTTTTGTATGGAATGTGGTACAAAACTGCCGGATAATGCCAAATTCTGCATGAATTGTGGCTCTCCGGCAGGAATGTCTGTGTCGATAGGCAATGATGCACAAGATCTGGAAGAAGATAGCGAGGTTCTATCCTGCGAATTAAGAGAAGTGGCAGAAGAGACTGCGGAACCTTCTTTGGTTCAAAAGAAGCCGTTCTTTCTAAGAGATTATTCTTCAATACCAGTTCATTTGCATGATCCGAAGGGGATTTTGCAATTTAACCAGTATCTGAAAGACGGTGAATATCATTTTCCTTTGGGAAAATACAGTGTTGATATACCGGAGTACCTTATTACGTCATTGAATACACAGGTGTATTTCATGCGGTGGGTATGCTGTGAGGATATCGATGTCTTTGAAGACGAATACGAACAAAGTGTACATGGCATGGATTCTTTTTATGAAAAGGGGCTGAAGCTGTTTGAAGAAGCACAAAAAAATATTGCAACGCATACACTGAAATATTTTGTGGCTTCTGGCATTATGACAGTCTCCGAGGATAGCGTGAGAAAATTGGTCGGGATGCACGACCCATTGAAGAATGTTCTCGGCAAGTTGTTCTCCACGGCAGATGCAATATGTGAAAGGGCGAAAACAGAGGATGAAATCAGGGAGATGAACAGGTCTCTTTCTGGTAACGGTTATGTAGCTGGCGGATTTGGATTTGGTGGCGTCCTCGGTGGGATGGCTGTTGCAGGGATTGCTAACGCAGGGTCTAATGCGTGGCAGTCATTGAAAGATGGAATCGCAAAATCGAAAAATCATCGGGAAAAACAGAAAGCATTGGATGAAATATTTAGGGAGCCGATGCTCCTTGATGCATTCTGTGATGATTTGGAGCAGTCCGTCTCTGAACTTGTCAGGATGTATCAAATTTTGCTTGCTGATGAAGAAAAAGGAGTTTCCTTTGAGGCACCCTTTGATTTGTCCGTAATGGGTGAGGTATCTGCGCTGAGAAGCAACACGATAAAGTATATTTCTGACAAGGATGAGGTGCTTGCAAATCTCAGCAGGGCGATTTCGTGTGACTTCATGGATGAGAGTGCCCTGGAGCATATCATAATGACATTCTATGCAGATAAGGAACTGCTTGCACAGGTGAAGGTGATATGTGAGTTTCTTCTTCTGGATGAGGAATATGAAGAGTGGTGCGATGAAGCCGCAGAAATGGAAAAGCAAGCCTGCCAGAAGGAACAGGAGAAAAAACGAGAAAGCCTTGGAAATATATTTGCCATGAGTGAACGGACATCCGAGGATATCAAAGAGAAGATTCATACCCTAAAAGTAGAAAGCGAAAAGATAGGTTATGACGCTTCCGAGGAATTGAAAGAATTGGAAAAGGCTTGTTTGAAAGCTGAAAAAAAGGAGAAGGAAGCGGGATTGAACAAGGCATTGAACATGCCGGAAAAAACGGTTGCTGAAGTTAGAACCAAAATAGATAAGGTTCAGGCAGAGGCAGGGAAGATTGGATATGATGTGGAGGACAAAATCCAATCCCTTGAAAAGAAATGTCAAACGCTCGAAAAACATGAGCGTGAAGCTGATTATCGGGAAGCGTTGAATTTGCCGGAAGGCACTCTGGATGAAATTCTTGTAAAAATTGAGACAGTTAGAAAGGAAGGGGAAAAGATTGGATATCCTTTTGAGCGGGATGTTGAAGCCATTGAAAAGCGAATGGACGAAGTGAAGAAAAAAGAATCAGACCAGCGCAGAGATGAGCTTAGTAACGATTTATTGATGACAGCCTGCATGAACCTGACAAAAAAAGCAAACAGACTGGGAATAGCAAATTACTTTCAAGGTATCGGTGTTGTTAATATGGCTGAAGATGCGGAGTTCGATTATGAGGAAATATTAAATAAAGCTACATTGTTCCTTGCGGAAATGGATTACCCCGGGGAAGAATTACCGATTCTGTATTATGATGATACCCTCACAAAGAACGGAAAGGACAGTATGCTCCTGACTGATAGGCGGCTGTATGTTGCAAATATGGGTCAGGTAGATTCACTTGACCTTATGGAGATAGAGCGGTTTATGCCAGTAGAAAAATTTCTTGGTCCCCACATTCTTGTTAATGACAGATGCAAAATTTTGATGGGGATTGCAGGGAAGAAATATGTGCAGGCGTTTGTTGAACTCATACGTATTGCAGTTATGACTGGAATTGCATTAAGGCCTATGAGAGACAATCCAGATGAAGATGAGCTCGGTGTCATCATGAAGAGAATAAGTGATATCAGAGAACTTGCAGACGGGGAAAAAACATGGAAAATGCAAGCCGGGCAAGCAACCATGTTGCCGGGAGAAAATCCGCCTGATACAGAAATGAAGGAGAAGCTGTTATGTCGTAACTGCGGTAACGAGATAAAGGAGGGAAGCAAGTATTGCAGCAGATGTGGTATGCCTGTTGAGGAAAAGGCAGACGGATCATTAAGATGCCGAAAATGTGGAAATCTGATAAAGCTGGGAAAGCGTTTCTGTAATCAATGCGGGACAAGTGTTGAATGAAGGAGAGGTGAATCAATTTGAGCAAAATATGTATTAGCTGCGGAGCGGTTCTTGATGATCATGCGCTGTTTTGCGATGATTGCGGGACAAAGCAGGATGTTAGCCAGATGGAACGGGAATCAATGGCGGAAGAACCACAATTGAAACAGTCTAAAATGGGCATTGCGGCGTTGGTAATGGGTGTAATTGCCATCGTATTACTGGGATCTTTTTTTGTATTTGACATATTGGGAATTATCTTTGGCATTGTAGGAATGAGAAAAAAAGATACCAAGACAGGCTTTGCAAAAGCAGGTTTGATACTTTCGATAATTGCAACAGTCATAATAATTATTGTTATGGCGGTAGCCATTATCTTTGGATGGTAAAAATAACGAAAGCGGGGGTTATGACAATGAAATATGGAAAAATATTATTATCAATGGTACTGGCAGCTTGTGTCTGTGGAATGGCAGCCTGCGGAACTACCACGGAAGAGAATTATAAAATCGAGGATGGCAATCTTGTTTATGATACAGACACCAGTACAGAAATGGGCGATACGACAGAAACTGCGGATGAAACAAAGGCATCCGATAAGCGTCATCAGATAGGGGAGACTGTGGAGTTCAATGTAGATGGCGGTGGAGAAGTAGCAGTTACGATTACGGATTGGGGAACGTCTCAATCAGCGTTTGGAACGCCATATGTATTCGTTAATGTAATAATGGAAAATATAGGAGATACTGCTATAACAGCAAGTCATAGCCTGTTTGACATCTATGCAGACGATGTAAGGCTTCCGCATATTATTATAGAATCGGGACTGCTGTCTACAGGTGAGATTTCTCCGGGAAGAAAGGCTGTCGGAGCAGTGTATGGCGAAGGTGACGGAATGACAGCAAGCGTGATAGAAGTTGAGTGCGGTGGCTCCGTATTTGTGTTAAAGGATGGTAATGAGAATGCAGATGGTGGAAGCCGCAATGTGGTGTCCGCTGAAGAAGACACAAGCGGTTCGGTAAGTCTGCCATCTGATATCAAGGTTGATTCGGAAAAGATAGATTATGCTGCGCTTAGTGGAAATTATGGCGGTATGCAGGGAATGTCCTCAATTGATCTTAGTATGTACTCCTTACCAGAGGATTCAAGCGTAGGAAATGCGGATGTATATGTGCAAGGCGGTGAATATTCATATACCGGGGAAATCTCCGAAGTGGCAACCAATGTCTATAAGGTGGCAAATACAGAGGGTAAAGAGGTCTTGCTTGCCGTATCAACAGAAATCGCCGAATATGACCCTGGAGAAAATCAGGATTCCGGAAACCTGTGGATACAGCTTTATGTAGATGGGGAACTGATCGAGGAATATATGATGCTGGAGCATTACGAATCATAAGATGGATTCAGATTCATGTGCTGACAGATAAGACGCTTAAATCACAGGTAACATATAAATATTAGCAAAAGATTAAGAAACCATGTAGATTTTGTTCAGTATTTACAAAATCTACATGGTTTCTATTATTTTATGAATTTTTTGATTTACGACATATCGAACAATAATCTTGATAACGCCTATATGCGGCATTGTTAGTTTGTTGAAGATTATCTGTTGCGGTTTTTAACCATGTGTAGTCATCCTCAGATATTTTTTTTGTGAGACTCAAATTGTGGCGTCTTAAAGTACGTTTTACCATAAGGCTGCTACAAACTGATGAATTTGTGAAAATATCGGGTTGTCCTAATCCATAGAAGTTCCGATAAATGAACTGATAGATGGAGGCATCCGTTACTTTATTGTAATTGCCTTTTTTGAAATCTGTTTTCCGATTGTGGCTCTTAATGTAGTTAGCATATTTTTTTGCCTCTTCTATCATTTTCTGAGTTAAAAAATTTTGGTCATCTTCATTAAGTTTAAACACCTCGGAATAATCGGAATCAGATATTCTGCTATAAATGTCAGAAGCACATGTCGTGTGACCGTGTTCTCTTATAATCCATTGTATAAGATGACGAATAGAAAAATCGCAAAGGTCTTTGTCTTTCACCTTTATACTGTCAATGTAGTCAAATAATTTATTTCTGATGTTATTGGATATCCCGCATTCTATACCGATTAGTTCCATAGTAAAACGAAGTATTTCAAATTCCGAAT
>CADBMP010000363.1 GCA_902795775.1 uncultured Lachnospiraceae bacterium
AACAGCAGAAAAAGATTTAAGGGAATTGATGAACATCCCTGACAACTACAAGGTGATGTTCTTACAGGGCGGTGCATCCCAGCAGTTCGCCATGATTCCAATGAACCTGATGAAAAATAAAGTAGCAGATTATATTGTAACAGGACAGTGGGCAAAAAAGGCATGGCAGGAAGCACAGAAGTATGGAACAGCAAATAAGATTGCATCTTCTGAGGATAAGACTTTCTCATACATCCCGGACTGCTCAGACCTTCCAATTTCTGAAAATGCAGATTATGTATATATCTGCGAAAACAATACTATTTATGGAACAAAATTCAAAGAACTTCCGAATACAAAAGGAAAGACATTAGTGGCAGATGTTTCCTCCTGCTTCTTGTCTGAACCGGTAGATGTTACAAAATACGGTGTCATCTACGGAGGCGTTCAGAAAAATGTCGGACCGGCAGGTGTCGTTATTGTCATTATGCGTGAAGATTTAATTACCGAGGATGTGCTTCCGGGCACACCGACCATGCTCAAGTATAAAACACATGCCGATGCGGATTCTTTATATAATACACCGCCAGCTTACGGTATTTATATCTGTGGCAAGGTATTCAAGTGGTTAAAGAAGATGGGCGGTCTTGCTGAAATGAAAAAGAGAAATGAAGAAAAGGCAAAGATCCTTTATGATTTCTTAGATGAAAGCAAAATGTTCAAAGGAACCGTAGAGCCTGCTTCCAGATCTCTTATGAATGTTCCGTTCGTTACCGGAAATGAGGAGCTTGATGCAAAATTCGTAAAAGAAGCCACAGCAGCAGGCTTTGTGAATTTAAAAGGACATCGTACCGTTGGCGGCATGAGGGCAAGCATCTATAATGCCATGCCAAAGGAGGGTGTAGAGAAATTAGTAGAATTTATGAAGAAATTTGAGGAGGAAAATGCGTAATGTTTCGTTATCATTGCTTAAATCCAATCGCACAGGTGGGGCTTGACCAGTTATCTGACAAGTTTGAAAAAACAGAGGATGTGAATGCAGCAGAGGCCATCTTAGTCCGCAGTGCTGCCATGCACGACATGGAGCTTTCGGAGCATCTGCTTGCAGTAGCAAGAGCAGGTGCAGGAGTGAATAATATTCCTTTAGATAAATGTGCAGACAAGGGAATCGTTGTATTTAATACGCCGGGTGCAAATGCGAACGGTGTAAAGGAAATGGTTGTCTGCGGCATGCTCCTTGCTGCCAGGGATATTGCAGGCGGAATCAAGTGGGTAAAGGAAAACGCAGAGGATGAAAACATTGGAAAATCCATGGAAAAAGCGAAAAAGCAGTTTGCAGGAACAGAATTAAAGGGCAAAAAGCTTGGTGTCATCGGACTGGGAGCCATTGGTGTTCTGGTCGCAAACGTTGCGAACCGTCTTGGCATGGAGGTTTATGGCGTGGATCCGTTCCTTTCTGTAAAAAATGCCTTAAATATCAACCGCGATGTAACGGTGTTAAAATCTTATGATGAGCTTTACTCCATGTGTGATTATATTACCATTCATGTACCGTATATCCCGGATACCAAGGGCATGATAAATGCAGAAGCCATGGAGAAGATGAAAGATGGCGTGGTTCTTCTTAATTTTGCAAGAGACCTTCTGGTAAATGATGAAGATTTAAAGAAAGCATTGGAATCCGGAAAAATCGCAAAATATGTTACGGATTTCCCAAATCCGGATGTGGTAAAAATGCCGAACGTCATTGCCACACCTCATTTAGGTGCATCCACAGAAGAAAGTGAAGACAACTGTGCGGTCATGGCTGCAGAGGAATTAAATGATTTCCTTGAAAATGGAAATATTGTAAATTCTGTCAACTTTCCAAAATGCGAAGCAGGCGTATGTGAAACTGCGGGAAGAATCACAGTGGCGCATAAGAATATACCAAAGATGCTCACACAGTTCACAAATGTTTTTTCTGAGCAGGGCATCAACATTGACCATATGACCAACAAGAGCCGCGGGGATTATTCTTACTGCGTATTTGATATTGATTCTGTTTCCACACAGGAAATTGCAGATAAGCTTTCTGCGATTGACGGCGTTTTAAAAGTCAGGATTGTAAAATAAGATTATAAAACGGATAACAAGGAAAAGGATGGACTTGACACTGAAATATGGATTTTAGGTTAAGCTGTCCTTTTTTTCACAAAAGAAGATTTGTTTTTTGACAGATGTTCTTTAACAGTAACAGGTAAAGGAGTGAAAGTGTATGAAACGAAGTACATTAAATCTGTTGCTTACGCTGCTTGTAACATTTGTTCTGATGGCTTTTATGGTGATTTATACCTCACAGTTGTTTTACCAAATTTCTGTGACAAACATTTATGATGCCGGAAGTGATAAAATCGAAGGCGTAGCAGCAGAACTGGAAAATTACCTGGATACTGCCAAAAGTGTCCTCTGGGTTACAGCAGATACCGTAGAAAATATGGTGGAGAACGGCGATAACCCGGAACGTATTTTGGAATATATCAAAAAAGAATCCAAAAATCAGGAAGAACAGTTTGATGAAAATTACCCCTGAATATACGGATATATTCAGGGAAATTACTTAGACGGCGTCGGCTGGGAACCACCGGAGGACTATGTTCCGACAGAACGTGACTGGTATCTGGCTGCAAAGGAGGCAAAGGAAAAAACGACCATTGTGGCCCCTTATGTAGATGCCCAGACCGGTTCTATCATCATATCCATCAGCAGGCTTCTGAAAAACGGGACTGACGTGCTTTCACTGGATCTGACCATGAAACAGATACAAATGGTGATTGAAGGCGTACAGCTGAAAGATGAAGGGTATGGTTTTGTGCTGGATAAAGATGGCATCAGCCAGATTATCATGAATCTTCTGACGAATGCAGTCAAATAAACAAATAGTGGTAAACTGGGAATCCATTGGGGCTTATGAAAACAGACTGGAACAATCCAGACCCAAAAAGGATGACAATAAATTTCTCTTTGCGCCGGAAGCCAAAATACTTGTGGTGGATGATAATGACATGAACCGGAAGGTTGCTTTTAACCTGATGAAACGTAATGGCATAAAACCGGAGCTTTCCGAATCCGGCTTTGATGCATTGAAAAAAATCCGGGAAAAAACATATGATATCGTCTTTTTGGATCATATGATGCCTGTAATGGATGGAATTGAAACATTAGAAAAAATAAAAGAGGAGCATCTGCTCCGTCAGGGCATGGTTATCATCGCACTAACGGCAAATGCAGTGGTAGGTGCAAAGGAACGTTATCTGGATGCCGGTTTTGATGATTATCTTTCCAAACCAATCGAGGTGGAACAGTTAGAAGATGCTCTTGCAAAATATCTTCCTGCCGGAATTATCCACTAT
>CADBMP010000364.1 GCA_902795775.1 uncultured Lachnospiraceae bacterium
TGAAATAAAATAAAAAATCCTAAGTAAAATAGGCACTATCCTATATTTAAACAGAAATATTCATATTTTGCAAGAAATATTTTGACACTTATAAGTAAAATGTAGTAAAATAAAATAAATATACTTATCTGCGATGAAGAAAGCAGGTATAACAGGCTGTTTTCTTAAAGAGCTTTGAAGAAAAGGTTACGGTAACGAGTAACAAGGCTTATGCAAAGGATACAGGAGTGTGAGAAAAATACAGAATGGAAAGTATCACATGAACAAATCTCAAGGAGGACCGTATGAATAAAGAAAAGATTCCATTTGAATTTCATACAGGATTATCACAGGCATTTGGTGTAACAAAGGTGCCAAATGGCGTGCAGTTTTCTGTTTATTTGTCACATTGTTCAAAATGTTTTTTTAAGCTGTACAAAAAAGGGAAGAAAACGCCGGTTGCTGTCATTGAGTTAGACGAAAAATATAAAATGGGCAGTGCTTATTTTGTTGTGGTAAAAAAGACCGCAGGAATAGAGGACGAAAGAAGCATTTGGGAAATATTAGAACAGGATTATGAATACATGTATGAAGCAGATGGAACAGAATTTGTGGATCCTTATGCCGATTTTATTACCGGAAGGGAACATTGGGGGAAAAAGTCTGCTTATCCGAAAAGAGCGGGAATTTGTTTACAGGAATTTGACTGGGAAGATGACAGTCCGCTCCGTATTCCATATTCGGACCTGATACTCTACCAGCTTCATGTACGTGGCTTTACCATGCATAGCTCCTCAAGGGTGAAGCATAAAGGGACGTTTCTGGGACTTCAGGAAAAAATATCATATTTATCTGATTTAGGAATCAATGGGGTTCTGCTTTTACCGGTATATGAATTTGGGGAAATTACAAAGCAGGCAGTTCCACCGGCCGTAGTGCCTGTAGAGGACGCTGAGGAAACAGAAACGAAAGAGGAGGCTTTGGAAGAAACAAAAATCAATTATTGGGGATATGGAGTAAAGGAAACATTTTATTTTGCTCCAAAAGCAGCATATGCAAACAATAAAAAAAATCCGTCCGAGGAGTTTCAGGCGCTGGTGAAAGCGTTTCACAAAGCAGGGATTGAGGTGCTTTTAGACATTTATTTCCTGCCGGGCACGAATCTTTTTTTGATGACCGATTGTCTGAGAAACTGGGTCATCAAATATCATGTAGATGGCTTTCGCGTCAACCAGGATGTGATGCCGTCCTTAACACTTGCATCAGATCCCATTCTTTCCGGCGTAAAAATTCTTGGAAATTACTGGGATATGGGAATCTTACATAAGGCAATGATCAGCGGACAGAAAAATTCTCTGGCAGAGTATAATGAGGGTTATATGAATGAGGCCAGAAAATTCTTAAAGAGTGATGAGGGAATGGTGGAAAAAATGGTACATTATTTTTCCAGAAATTCTGACGAATATTCCTTTATTAACTTTATTGCGCATGTAAACGGATTTACACTGATGGATCTGGTATCTTATGATATAAAGCATAATGAAGAAAACGGGGAAAACAACCATGATGGCACAGAATATAATTATAGCTGGAATTGTGGTTTTGAAGGCAGGACCAGAAAGAAACATATTCTGAACCGCAGAATGGTGCAGCTTCGCAATGCGCTCTTGATGCTGTTCGCCAGTCAGGGCACACCAATGCTGCTTGCGGGAGATGAGCTGGGAAATACCCAGTTTGGAAATAACAATCCATATTGCCAGGATAATGCGGTTACATGGATTCAGTGGAGCCAGTCTTCGTTATCCAAGATGCTTCATCAATATACCAAAAATCTGATCCGGCTCCGCAAATGTTTTCAGGTGCTGCATCAGGAAAAGCCTCTGCGCATGATGGATTATCTTTCCTGTGGACTTCCGGATTTGTCTATTCATGGAACGGAGGCATGGAGACCGGATTTTTCAAATTACAGCAGAATGTTAGGAATGCTTTATTACGGAGGATATGTAAAAAAAGGAAAGGGCAGAAGCGTATATATCCTTTATAATATGTACTGGGAGGCAAAGTCCTTTGACCTGCCGGATCTGCCAAAGGGACATGGGTGGAAGGTCATCATAGATACGTATGATAATAATTTTGATGAAACACAGCTTTATGAGGAGAGAAAACCGGATAAACGTATAAGCAGAAGAAAGAAAATGCAGACAAAACTGATTCGAAAAACAGTAGTAGCCCCAAGAAGCATTGTGGTTTTTGTGGAGGATTAAATGAGAAAAACCGGCGTTCCCGCAGACGTGTGAAAACGGTGCGGGAACGCCTGGTTTGTGCCTGAAA
>CADBMP010000365.1 GCA_902795775.1 uncultured Lachnospiraceae bacterium
CTGGAGGACGCGTCCACCATCGGACCGAACATGGCAGTTGCCCTTCTGACCACGCTTTACGGATCCCTCATCGCCAACTGGATCTGCGCCCCCACAGGCGCGAAGCTTGCGGTGAATAACGATAAAGAAATGATGGTGAAGGAGGTAACCGTCGAGGGCCTTCTTTCCATTCAGGCCGGGGAGAACCCCAGGGTTATCGAGGAAAAGCTGAAATCCTTCCTTGCTCCGGCTGTCAGGGATTCTGTTGGTGAAGGTGCAGGCGGTGCTGCAGCGGCTGAAGGTGGTGAGGCATAATGGCGAAAGAAAAGAAACAGGAAGAAGAAATCAAAACCGACGGTTGGAAAGATACCTTTTCCGATCTGATGAACTTGCTGCTTTGCTTTTTCGTGCTTCTGTTCTCCATGTCCAATGTAGATGAGGTAAAATATGCCGAACTTGTGGCTTCTTTGTCGAACAGTTTCAGTATTTTTTCCGGAGGTATGAGCTCTCTGGGAGAAGGAAACCTGATTTCTGCAGGTGCGACCCAGCTTAGTAATCTGGATCAATATTACACAGACGTGGGTAAAGCTGCTGATTCAGATTCGGAAACAGATCCTGAAGCGGAGGCTGTCGAAAAAAAACAGAGTAATACGGAATCTACATATAGCGATGTCGTGGAAGCGGCAGAAAATGCGAGAGTGGCAGATGATCTGGATGTCAAGATGGATGCTGAAGGGTATAATTATGTAATGATCTCCCTGAGCGGTGGAATACTGTTTGAATCCGGAAGTGCGAATATCCGGTATGGCGCAAGGAACATCCTCTCCAGAGTGGCGAGTATTCTGCAGCCTTATGAAAAACAGGGACGCAGAATCAAAATAGAAGGACATACAGACAATATTCCAATTAAAAATTCTGCATTTAAGAGTAATCTCTGGCTTTCTACCGCAAGAGCGACCACGGTTCTGGAATACTTACAAGAACGGATGCATACAAGGGGAGAGCATTTAGAAGCATCAGGTAGAGGAGAACTCGACCCGGTGGCAAGTAATAAGACTGCATCCGGAAGGGCAAAGAACCGCCGCGTGGAAATAAAGATTTATACCGATACTGAGTAGACAGGGGGAAGAATATAATGAAGAAAAATTTATTAAGTGTGATTACTTTACTGCTTGCAGTCGTTGGACTGGTGTTTGGGATTCTTGCCTTTGTGAAAGGAAAC
The DNA here is from genome assembly GCA_902795775.1 of uncultured Lachnospiraceae bacterium. Lineage (GTDB taxonomy): Bacteria > Bacillota > Clostridia > Lachnospirales > Lachnospiraceae > Butyribacter. The sequence goes on from CADBMP010000365.1 coordinate 1,202, forward strand.
GGAAATTCAGGAAAGATAGATGAGCTTACAGCCAGGATTGATGTTCTTACCGGAAATATTGAGGATTTGGCAGATGCGGCTGGCGTTGATGTGGATACCTCGGTGGAGCAGGATGGAAAAGGCGGCGTTACCATGGAGGATATGGAGCCGGTAAAGGTTGACTTTTCCGGGACAAAGACATATAATCTGAAAAAAAGTGGAAAAAAAGAGCGTTTTGCAAAAATGTCGGGATATACCTTATATTTAAATAAAAATGCAGATGACTTTGGTGCTGTAAAAGCAAATCTGGACGCAGACCATGCACAGATTGACGGGGCCATATCAGAAGTCATTTCTAACCTTACATATAAGGAAGCAGAAACAGATGTGGTTGTGAAAAAATCATTAAAGAAAATTAATAAGCTGTTAGGTTCAAAGATTGCAGTACAGCTTGTGCTTGATGGTTATGTAAGGAATTAATTTTTAATTTATTACCGGAAAATCCGGTGCAGGAAAAATGTAACAGAAATTCAAAAAGGGGAGAGTTGTAAAAATGAAAAAAAATATTTTTACTGTGTTGATTTTGGCACTTACCGTTATTAATGTGGTTTTGACTGCAGTATTGTTTTTTGTCATGCTTCCAACGTTTCAAAAAACAAATACCTTATTGACAGATGTGGCGGCAGTGCTGAATCTGGATTTAGATGCAGATTCAAAAGCCGGTGCAGATGCAGAAGTAACCATGTCTGACATGGATCCAATTGCGGTGACGTGGGAGTCCCAGCAGACTTATAACTTAAAGACGGATGATTCTGGAAAGGATCATTATGCAATGATGAAGGGTTATACATTGTATCTGAATAAAAATGCGGAAGGTTTTGCTGATGTGAAGGAGCGTCTGACAAATGACCATGCCCAGATTGATGGTATTCTTTCTTCTGTTATTTCAAAGCATACGGTTTCAGAGGCAACACAGGATATAATTATCAAGGAAGCCCTTGAGGAAATCAATAAACTTCTGGATTCAAAGATTGCAGTGCAGCTTGTTTTGGACGGATATGTGAAACAGTAAAAAATCCTTTGCAATATGGGGAAAATATGATATGATATTCTAGTATAGAAACTGAATCTTATTATTTTACATTCCCTGATGAGATTCAGGTGAGAGGTGAACGTTATGGGAGATACTTTATCTCAGGCAGAGATAGACAGCCTTCTGAATGCGCTTAGCAATGGTGAGCTTGCTCCGGACGATCTGGACGGGAAAGAGGAAAAAAGCGTAAAGAATTACGATTTTGCCAGACCGACAAAGTTTTCAAATGATCATTTAAGAACATTAAAAATCATTTTTGAGAACTATGGCCGTCTGCTTTCCACTAATCTTCCGGCATATCTGCGTAAGAGTGTGCAGGTTGAGGTGATGAATGCAGAAGCGAATACGTATTCTGAGTTTTCAAATGCTTTATCGAATCCTGTTATTCTGGGAGTGGTGAATTTTGCCCCTTTGGAGGGGAATATTATTGTAGAGCTGGCTGCAAATCTGGGTTTTGCAGTCGTGGACCGTATGCTGGGCGGATATGGGAATCCTTTGGAGAAAAATCGTGACTTTACAGAAATTGAGCTAGTGATTTTGGAGAGGATTTTGGAAGTCTGTACAAATCTCATGGTGGAGCCCTGGGAGGCGGTGGAGTCAATTGAACCCAGACTGGAGCGGATTGAAACAAACTCGCAGTTTGCCCAGTTTGTTTCACCAAGTGAAATGACGGCAATCGTTACCATGAATATCAGGATTGGAGATATTGAAGGTTTAATGAATATCTGTATTCCATATACTTGTGTGGAACCAGCCATTGACCGTTTGAATACAAGGTATTGGTATTCTTCATTGAAAGAGGATGATTCCGGTAAGTACAGGGAAAACATTGAAGATATGATTGATTTTGTTAAGATTCCTGTTCGGGCAATGCTTGGCAGAAGCTCGATTTCAGTGGCAGATTTTGCAAATCTGCAAAGAGGGGATGTTATCAAATTAGATACAAAAGTGAATGAAGAACTAGATGTCTATGTAGGAAATATTAAGAAGTTTACTGCCTTGCCAGGCGCTGCTTCCAATGCTTATGCAGTAAGAGTAACTTCAGTGATAAGGGAGGAACAGTAAATTATGGATGGAATACTATCCCAGGAAGAAATCAATGCTTTGACAAGTGGTGGAGCAGCTTCAGCAGGAACACCGGATACAGGTGCAGCGGATGATGTTAAGCCATTGTCAGATGATGAGTGTGATGCAGTTGGGGAGATTGCCAATATCAACATGGGAACCGCAGCAACCACATTGTCTACTTTGTTGAATAATAAAGTAACAATTACAACGCCACGGGTTTCCTTTGTTACGGTGAATCAGCTTTCCGAGCAATATTCCAGACCTTGTGTATTTATTCACATTTCATACATTGAGGGTATTGATGGAAATAATATTCTGATTTTAAAAGAGGATGATGTAAAGGTTATCACTGACCTCATGATGGGTGGAGATGGCTCGAACATTGAAGGTGAGCTTTCTGATTTACATCTGAGTGCAATTAGTGAGGCAATGAATCAGATGATGGGTTCTGCAGCAACCTCATTGTCTTCCATGCTTGAAAAAAAGGTGGATATCAGTCCGCCAACTGCAAGCTTAATTGATTTGAATGATTCCATTGAGGATTCCAATATTGCATCCTTCTTACAGGATACAGTTGTACAGGTTGCCTTTGATATGAAAATTGGCGATCTGGTAGATAGTCAGATTATGCAGTTGTATCCTTTCGATTTTGCTCATGAATTATATGAGAAGTTTATGGCTGGAAGCTTAGGCGGTTCTTCTGAACCAGAGCCTGCACCTGCACCTGCACCTGCACCGGCTCCAACGCCTATGCAGGCAGCACCACAACCTGCACCAATGATGGGTGCAGCACCACAACAAATGGGGGCACCGATGATGGATCCGAATATGCAAATGCAGATGCAGCAACCAATGATGCAACCAATGATGCAGCCGATGATGCAGCCGATGATGGCTCCTGGCATGAATGTTCAGCCGGCTCAGTTTCAGAATTTTAATCAGGGGATTGGACCTTTATTACAGGAAGAAAATATTGACCTGATTATGGACGTGCCTTTGGAGGTTACGGTTGAATTAGGACGTTCCAATAAATCAATCAAAGAAATTCTGGATTTTTCACCAGGAACCATTATTGAATTAAATAAACTGGCCGGTGAGCCTGTTGATGTTCTGGTAAATGGAAAATTTGTAGCAAAGGGTGAAGTGGTAGTAATCGAAGAAAACTTTGGTATTCGTTTAGTAGAAATTGCAAAATAGTATGCTGATATGTTGGAGGTGTGGAGATATGTTTTTTTTAAGTGATTTTTCTGCACTTTCCGACATTCTTCGGTTGATTCTTCTTTTGATTATTTTTGTTGCGCTTCTTTTTGGAGCGCACTTTTTTACAAAATGGTATGGAAAA
>CADBMP010000366.1 GCA_902795775.1 uncultured Lachnospiraceae bacterium
AATTCAGTCAGGTATCATGGTAACGATCCATGCTTACACAGGTGACCAGATGACTCTTGACGGACCACAGAGAAAGGGTGATTTAAGACGTTCTCGTGCAGCAGCAGTAAACATTGTTCCAAACAGTACAGGTGCAGCAAAGGCTATCGGTCTTGTTATTCCTGAGCTGAACGGAAAGCTCATCGGTTCTGCACAGCGTGTTCCTACGCCTACAGGTTCTACAACAATCCTTACAGCAGTCTGCAAAGGAAATGTTACAGTTGATGCTGTAAACGCAGCAATGAAAGCTGCATCAAATGAGTCATTTGGCTATAATGAGGATGAAATCGTATCTTCTGACGTTATCGGCATGAGATTTGGTTCACTGTTTGATGCAACCCAGACAATGGTTAATAAGATTTCTGATGACTTATACGAAGTACAGGTTGTTTCATGGTATGATAATGAGAACTCTTACACATCTCAGATGGTAAGGACAATCAAGTATTTCTCAGAGTTAGCATAAGGATTTGCGGCGAAATGACGTGAGTTGTTTTGTGCAGGTTTTTATATCAGCTGAAAAAACAGATGCAGGCATCTGTTCGGAAAGCAGTTGACGGAACAGGAACTTCTGTTTTTGATCTGGGAGCGGGTCCGGTCTTTCAAAGGACCGGATTCGCTTTTTATTATGCACAGGGGCAAAAAAGGAAATTTTCCGGCTTGCCTGCTTTGTTCAAATGGAAAAACATGGGAATGAGATTTACCATGGAAAGATTTTTTGGAGAGGTTTTATGCTTAAATTATAAAAAGAATGGAGAATAAAGAAATATGTTAAACAAAAAATCAGTAGATGATATCAATGTAAGTGGAAAAAAAGTTTTAGTAAGATGTGATTTTAACGTACCTTTGGATGCAGAGCTTAATATTACTGACGAGAACCGTCTGGTGGCAGCACTTCCTACTATTAAAAAGCTGATTGCAGATGGCGGAAAAATTATTCTCTGCTCACATTTAGGAAAGCCAAAGGGAGAGCCTAAGCCGGAGCTTTCTTTAGCACCTGTGGCAAAGAGGCTTTCTGAGCTTTTGGAAAAAGAAGTAAAATTTGCACCAGATGATAATGTTGTTGGAGAGAATGCAAAGGCTGCCATTGATGCAATGCAGGATGGAGACGTGGTTCTTTTAGAAAATACACGTTACAGAAAAGAAGAAACAAAGAATGGTGAGGAATTTTCTAAGGATTTGGCATCTATCGCTGATGTATATGTAAATGATGCATTTGGTACGGCTCACAGGGCACATTGCTCTAATGTAGGTGTAACAGAGTTTATCCGTGCAAAGGGTGGTGACTGTGCTGTTGGTTATTTGATGCAGAAAGAAATTGACTTCCTTGGAAATGCCGTAAATAATCCGGAGCGTCCTTTTGTGGCAATTTTAGGTGGAGCAAAGGTTTCTTCTAAGATTTCAGTCATTGAGAATTTATTAGATAAGGTAGATACCCTGATCATTGGTGGAGGTATGGCTTATACGTTCATGAAAGCACATGGCAGGGAGGTTGGAAAATCCCTTTTGGAAGAAGATTATGTGGATTACGCATTAAAGATGGAGAAGAAAGCGGCAGAAAAGGGCGTGAAATTCTTAATTCCTGTAGATACTGTGGCAGCAGATGACTTCTCAAATGATGCGAATACAAAGCTTATCAGCAGTGATGAGGATATTCCGGCTGATATGGAAGGACTTGACATTGGACCGGAAAGCTCCAAGATTTTCTCAGAGGCACTTGCCGGTGCAAAGACCGTTGTTTGGAACGGACCAATGGGATGCTTTGAGATGCCGAATTTTGCGGCAGGTACGATTAAGGTGGCTGAGGCTATGGCAGAATTAAAGGGAGCTACTACAATCATTGGTGGTGGTGATAGTGCAGCAGCTTGTAACCAGCTTGGCTTTGGAGATAAGATGACCCATATCTCTACCGGTGGCGGTGCATCTTTAGAGTTCTTAGAGGGAAAAGAGCTTCCGGGCGTTGTGGCAGCAGATGATAAATAATTTAAATTTTTAATGATGTAATTATATGCCATTTCTGAAAGAAAGTTTCAGAAATGGCGATATTATTTTGAGATGATGCGTTTTGCAATTTCATTATCTCTTCATATGCCCAGTTTTGGGATGAACATGTAGTAAAAGAACAAAATGGTGGAATATTCATAAAAATTGGTTTTGTATTTTACTATTTTTGCAAAAAATGGAGAAAAACTCCGAAGACGGATAAAAATATCATGCTGTATCCATACAGCGGAAAAGAGGTTAAAATGGCTAGAAGAAAGATTATTGCAGGAAACTGGAAAATGAACAAAACGCCTAGTGAGGCAGTAAAGTTAGTAGAAGAATTAAAAGATTTAGTGAAGAATCCTGACGTGGATGTGGTTTACTGTGTACCGGCAATCGATATTGTGCCGGTGGTAGAAGCCGTAAAGGGGAGTGATGTGGCAGTAGGTGCAGAAAATATGTACTTTGAAGAAAGCGGTGCTTATACTGGTGAAATATCTGCAGCAATGATCGTGGATTCCGGTGCAAAGTATGTAATTTTAGGACATTCTGAGCGTCGTGATTATTTTAAGGAGGATGACGTTCTTCTGAACAAGAAAGTGAAGAAGGCATTTGAGGCAGGGCTTACCCCGATTCTTTGCTGTGGGGAGTCTTTAGAGCAGAGAGAGCTTGGTGTGACGATGGATTGGATCCGCCTTCAGATTAAGTCCGATCTTTCTGGTGTTACGGCAGACCAGGTAAAGAAGCTCGTAATCGCTTATCAGCCTATCGGGGCAATTGGAACGGGAAAAACGGCGACAGCAGATCAGGCACAGGAAGTCTGCAAAGGAATCCGTGATCTGATTGCAGAAATTTATGATGCAGATACTGCAGAGGCAGTACGTATCCAGTACGGTGGTTCCATGAATGCTGGAAATGCAGCAGAGCTTTTGGCAAAGCCTGACATTGATGGAGGACTTATTGGCGGTGCTTCTTTGAAGGCAGATTTTGGAAAAGTGGTAAATGCATAAGATGCGTTTGGTTGTAAAAGAAACGGCTTTGCATGGATCGGCTGGAAAATGACGGGCTGTGAAAAGTGGCCGCAGGAGAATATTTCATGGAATGTGATACTTGTGCGAATTATTTTTATGATGAGGAGCAGGAAGAATACATCTGTGATGTGGATATGGATGAGGACGATTATGCAAGGCTTTTTTTAGGAAAAAGAAAGACAAGCTGTCCTTATTACAGAAACGGGGATGAGTACCGCGTGGTCAGAAAACAGATGTAAGTTAGTAGATATTGAACGGGCAGAGAAGGGGAAAACTTCTGACTGTCCGTTTTGGAAAAGGAGGGAATCACATGGATATTGAAGGACTTTCCATGGCACTTGCACAGAATAAGGTGATGACAGATATTTCTACGCAGGTGCTTGCCATGAGCTTAGACCATATGGAAGAAACAGGAGCAGGAGTGGTCGAACTTCTGGACCGGTCGATGGCAGAAAACTCTGTGATGCCGAATTTGGGCGGGCATATGGATTTAACAATTTAATATGATAAAATATTAGTGAGCCGCTGCTCTTTGATGAATCATGATTCATTAAAGGGCAGTTTTTTTGCAAAACAGCAAAATAAAAACCTGCCAAACAGCAAAGCGGGCATCACAGTTATGCTGCAATTTAGGACTTTTTTGTTCTCAAGTTTGGTCCCTTTTTGGATTTGATATTTTAATCTTGTGAGCAAGACTTGAATATATTGTGGACAGGAAAAAATCCAATCACAAATATAGTATAAATACAGCATATCATAAATAAGAATACAATATAAAAATAGGTTAGAAAACTTGCCAAACCCCAAAACAAATGTTATAGTATAAATAGTTTACCAGACAGTGTTTTCATAAAAGTATGATTCATTTTACGGAATTATGGATTTTATGGAATGAAAAATCTAAAATAGGCGGAGGAGAAGGAAAAATGAGTAAAAAACCGGTTGTTTTAATGGTACTTGACGGATATGGATTAAATGAAAAGAAAGAGGGAAATGCTATCGCAATGGCAGATACTCCTGTCATGGACAAACTGATGAAAGAGTGTCCGTTTGTAAAGGGAAATGCAAGTGGCATGAGTGTAGGGCTCCCTGACGGACAGATGGGAAATTCAGAAGTAGGACACATGAATATCGGTGCGGGACGCATCATTTATCAGGACCTGACACGTATCACGAAAGCCATTGAAGATGGTGATTTCTTTGAAAATAAGGCACTTTTGAATGCGGTGGAAAATGTAAAGAAAAATGATTCTGCCCTGCATTTATGGGGACTTTTATCAGACGGAGGGGTACATAGCCATAATACGCATTTATATGCGCTGTTAGAATTGGCAAAGCGTCATGACTTGAAAAAGGTCTATGTACACTGCTTTTTAGACGGGCGTGATACACCGCCGGCATCCGGAAAGGATTATGTAGCTGAACTGCAGAAAAAAATAGATGAAATTGGAGTCGGTGAAATCGCAAGCGTACATGGGCGTTATTATGCAATGGACAGGGATACGAACTGGGACCGCGTGGAAAAGGCATATAATGCACTGGTGGCAGGCGAGGGCAAAAAAGCCACAGATGCAGTACAGGCAGTCGCAGATTCTTATGCAGAGGATATTACGGACGAATTTGTGGTTCCGACGGTCATTGAAAAGGATGGAAAACCGCTTGGATTGGTAAAAGAAAACGATTCCGTTATTTTCTTTAATTTCCGTCCGGACCGTGCGCGTGAAATCACAAGGGCATTCTGTGATAAAGAGTTCACGCATTTCAACCGCGTGAATGGATTTATGAAGCTGACTTTTGTTTGCTTTAAGGATTATGATGAAACCATAGAAAATAAACAGGTCGCCTTTGAAAAAGAAAACATTGTAAATA
>CADBMP010000367.1 GCA_902795775.1 uncultured Lachnospiraceae bacterium
CCTTTCTATTTTACCTTTCTATTTTGCCTTTCTATTCAATCCCCCTCCTGTGCGCAAGAAATGGGCGGTAATAAACCCGCCCATTCCTAATGATGTCTCTTTCGTTATTCTATTTTCAAATCCTCAACTACAACGCCTAACGCTTCAAGCTTTGCTTTTAGTTCCCTTTCCTGGTTTCTTATTTCTTTATCTCTGTCATCTGATACCTTGACACGCAGCAAATTCATGTATGCGCTGATAAGAATTGTCTTCTGCTCTTTTTCCAGGAAAAGTATATCACAATCCTTTTATGCACTTATTTATCTTATCCATCACAAGCTTTTTATTCCCGCTCCACTCCGGCGCAATCAAAATCCGTTTGTCCCCGTCCCCGGTCAGCCGGTGGATTACAAGCGTTTCCGGTAATATGGAAAGGCACTTGCATACAAGAGAAATATATTCCTCCATGCCCAGAACAGGCACAAGCCCTTTTTCATACTCCCTTGCCAGATCCGTATCCTTTAATACATGAAGAAGCTGCAGCTTGATTCCCTGTATTTCTCCCGCCCTCGCATGCTCTGCCACATAAGAAACGGTTTCAAGCATCTCCTTTTCACCTTCCCCCGGCAGCCCTAAAATCACATGGACAATGGTTTCAAGCCCCCGCTTTGAAAGCTCTTTCACCGCCCGCTCAAACACCGGAAGCCCATATCCTCTCCGGATGTACACCGCCGTCTTTTCATGAATGGTCTGGAGGCCAAGCTCCACCCAGACAGGTTTTATCCGGTTCAGCTCCTCCAAAAGAAGAAGTACCTCCTCCGGCAGACAGTCCGGTCTGGTGGCAATGGAAAGCAAAACGATGTCCGGATGGCGCACCGCCTCAAAAAACATCTCCCGCAGACGCTCCACCGGTGCATATGTATTTGTAAACGCCTGAAAGTATGCAATATATTTTCCATTTTTTATCTTCTTTTCTAATCGTTTCTTCCCACACTCGATCTGTTCGGTGATGGAAAGTGACACACTTTCCGCAAAATCCCCTGAGCCAGCACCAGAGCAGAAGATACAGCCTCTGGTATCTAAGGTTCCATCCCGGTTCGGACAGGTAAACCCACCGTTTAAAGCAATTTTATACACCTTTTGCCCAAAGCGTTCCTTTAAATACTGATTCACAGAATAATACTCCATCCTTTTTCCCCCTGTTCCAACCATGACCGTCACCTTAACATTTATGTTCAAACCTCTGGCTGCAAATACCCGATTTTATAATTTTCCTCAAAAACTCTCATCTAAAAAATTCCCACTTCATCTGTCCAGCTGTATGAACAAAGCACACTATCCCTGATTTCTAAATCGTCAAATCTGTTTCCTCCTGATATCTATCAATTCCCTCACGCAAAACTTGGTGCAAAATTTGCGCCGGCTTTACCGACATATTATATATACAGATATAATACTGCCTGCCAGCTTTCTTTCATCATAATAATTATAAAGCAATGGCTTTGATTTATCGTTTTACGGTAAATCCATTATATTACTCCAACACTAAATGTCAATAATTTTTTATCGTTTTACAATAATATTATTACATTTCAATAAACCTAAAAATAATCTCACTCTAACCACCACCATAGCGGCAAAATTGTAAAAATTGATTTCCGTGTCTGGAAATTTTTTATTATTGGATTCAAAATAAGAATATGTTAAAATCGAAATATATGAATTGCCCTGGCTGTGAAAGCCCAAAGCCTCTGCTCTCCCTAATCCTTTTCGGGAGGCAGATATAACAAAACCATTCTTGGAGAAAACTCATGAAAAAAATACACCAGCTTTTACAAAAAATGAAGAATCACAAATATCTGACCTGCCTTTGCAGTCTGTCTGCGCTGACTGTGCTTTTGAACCTGATTGCTTTCAGCACCAGTTTCTGCAATTTTTATACAGATACTGCATATGCCTTCTTTTCTGATTTTTGGGGAACCCTCACAAACTTTCTCCCATTTTCTTTAGGAGAGATCCTGATGTACACATTTGCGCTCGCCATTTTCTGCGCCCTTCTTTTTTGTATGTTTCTTCTTTTATATAAAATAAAAGCTGTTAAAAACCAGAACACCGCTTTTAAATCTAAAGATGACAAAAAACGGAACACCGCTTTTAAATCCAAAGCTGACAAAAAATGGAACACCACCGGAATCTCCAGAAAGTTCCTGTGTATTTCAAAAACATATTTCAAAACCCTTTTGCTTACCTGTGCTTTTCTCCTTTTTATTTATACATTACACTGGATAATCCCGTTCCGCAGCAGCCTCTTAGGAGAAACCGGACATTTTGAAAAAGAATTCTCCACAGAAGACCTGCGGACACTCTGGAAATATTCTGTGGAAAATTTGAACGAAATCTGTACACAGGTTCCAAGGGATAAAAACGGACACATTATATTTACCTCCAAAAAAGAAACCGAAGAAAAAGTGGCAGAAGCCATGAAAAAGCTTTCCGGAAGGTACCAAAGATTAAAAGGACATTATCCTTCCATGAAGGCAGCCCTTTGTTCCGATGTGCTGCACTGGATGGATATTGGCGGATATACTTACCCATATACCATGGAAATCACTTATAACAAATACATTACGGACCTTTATTTTCCTTCGCTCTATGCGCACGAATCCGCCCATCATCAGGGATATTACCAGGAAAACGAGGCAAATTTCCTGAGCTTTCTTTCCTGCATGAAAAGCGATGACCCGGTACTGCGCTACTCCGCATTCCATACCATTTATTTCTACATAAATGACGCATATGCCTCTGCGCTTGCCGGGGAAATGAAAAGGAATACACCGGAGAGCAGGCACCTGATCAAAGAATATCTGAATACAAAATTATCAGAACAGATTGCACTGGATGAGGCAGAAGAAAAAAGAAAAGTGGAGAAATCCTATTCCTCCACTTCGCATCCACTTCAAAAATACTCTGAAACTGCCCAGACCGCCGCTGACATTGGATGGAGCACCCAAAGTGATGTGCTTCAAGAAAACGGTTATGACGGTGTTGTACAGCTTCTATTGGAATATTTTTACGGCTGAGCCCATACCTCTCCATAATCATAATTATCTTCGCGTGCCGCCCACTTTGTTCCAAGCTGTGCCTTTCCCTTGTCACTGATCCACTCTAACGTGTAGCCAACAAACATTTCCACATGGTAAATGTTTTTATACCGGTTATTTTTTGGACCAACTTTAAATGTCAGGGCACCAGGATTAAATTTCATCTTCTGAATCTTTTTCCACGCATCCCCCCTGACCTCTTTTTTATGATTCGCACAATATTTGGCAATATCTGCTGCCACCGGCGCATAACCGCCCGAACCAAACGTCTTTTTTTCCAGCCGGTATGCTTTCCAGACCAGCGCACTACAGTCATAATATCCCTTCTGCATTCTCTTGTCCTGACTGTATTTCCAATGTGTTCCCATGTACCTTGCACGTTTCACCACCTTTAACCGCGCCTTTGTGACCACTGAAATCACACAGCCCACATAAATCCCCTTGACCTTTGCCGTAATGACTGCGTTTCCTGTTTTCTTCGCTTTGATTTTTCCTTTTTTTGTTACAGAAATCACAGAACTGTTTGTACTTTTCCATACTGCACCGGTTCCATTTTTTACCTTTAAGGTCTTTTTCTGTTTTGGCGTCATGTAAAAAGATGTAGAACCCTTCAGCATCACTTCTTTTATTTTAAATGTGAATTTGAAATTTTTTCCGTTGATGCCGACTGTCAGATGAATCGTCCCAACACCCGTAATATACACATGAAGCACTCCATCATAAAGCTCTGTATTTAACCCAAGCACACTCTCACGCACATCAGTGGTATATTCCAGACCATATGTTTCCTCTGTAATACTCTCAGGAAGCCCGTTCATCTTTATTTCAAAGGAATTTTCCGGTGAATAATTCTCCCATTCATTATTTTCTCCTTTTACATACACTTCAAACTTCTTTTTTTCTGCCTTCACCTTCTTCATATCAAAACCGGACACCAAAGAAAAAATCCTGTCCTCCAACCCCTCGATCCGGTTTCCTTCCACATCAAGAACCGTCACCTGAAGCCGGTTCTTTCCAAAGCCTTGTGCCAAAAAAACACCCGTACTGCTGCTGCCTGTAATACTTTCATCTTCTTCATCCAAAAGCTGGTATTCTACACTGGCAATCCGCTCTTTGAACATGGTATAAACAGATGTTTCACTTTCTGTATCTAACACAAAGCGGACATTTTCTCCATAAGTAAGCCATATTTCCTCTGTTTCCTGCTGCGTTCCCAGAGAAATCTCCCTGCTCACTTCCACCTGTGACTCCTGGTCATCATCATCCCGGTCATCGTCATCCCGGTCATCATCATCCCGGTCATCGTCATCCCGGTCATCATCATCCCAGTCATCATCATCCTGGTCTGTGGACTGCTCCTCACCCCCATCAGCATCATTCCATCCACTGTCATTGTCACGTGCTGTGTAATCATTCTCCCAAGGAGCATAGTCCTCGTCTTCCTCATACCCCCATGTGTTTCTCTGTGTCTCTGCAGCTGCATTTGACATGCTGCCTGCAAAAATGCATGCGCTTAAACAAACAGAAAATACCCCTCTTAAAATTCTTCTTTTCATTTGTTTTCCCTCTTTTCTTTTTTAATTGTTGAACAATCGAGCAGGAGACAGGTTTTCCACCTCCTGTCACACCAAATGTACCTTTAGTACATTGCCGGCCATGCCAGGATAATTCCCTGCACGGGGCTGTGTACATACTATTTTTTACTTTATAGGGAACGAAGTTTCCTATAAAGTAAAAAAATGTGTTCTGCAATCTCTTACAGAACACAGCACTCTGCATTATAGATTAAAGTATGTCATATTATTTTCCAGTTCTCCGGAAATTTCACTCAATTTTTCTGATGCGGTCAAAAGCTCATGAATCGTATTTTTTAAGGATTCCATGGATTCTCCTGTTTCCGTTGTCGCTGCGGCATATTCCTCTGACAGTGCAGAAAGGTTCAGCAAAAGTCCATTGATACGGCCTCTGACTTCATTACACTCGTCAATACTTTCTTTAATCGCCCTCGCACCGGAACGTGATGCAGAAATTCCCTCATTCATAATGGAGAATTTTCTCATTGTCTCCTCCAGATTTGCATTCTGCTCATCTGTTGCATTCTGTACCTGCTCCATGGTATCGACTGTATGCCGGAATCCTGCGGTCAAGTTATCAATTACCGTACTGATAGAATCTGCCGACTTATTCGTCTGGTCTGCAAGCTGCTGAATCTCCATTGCCACAACAGCAAAGCCTTTCCCGACTTCGCCTGCCCTGGCAGCCTCTATGCTTGCATTTAATGACAAAAGGTTTGTTTCTTCTGCAATGGAGCTGATCAAGTTGGCAGCATCACTAATCTGTACCACCGATTCATTGGTTTCTCTGATAAGGTCTGCAATCTGCGTAACACCTGCAGTCATATTGTTGTTGGATTCAGAAAGTTTCTGCAAAATCTCCTTCACATCTGCACTTGCCACTTCCATGTGGTCAGAGGTTTCATCAAGCTCAGAAGCATTTACAATAATACCGTCCATCAACTCGCCCAACTTATACATCTGTAATGTGGAATCCTCCACATCCTTTGCCTGATCATTTGCCCCGGTCACAATGTCATGAATGGAATTGCCAATGACAGAGGAGTTTTCATCTGTTCCCTTTGCCACGCTTTCCAAATCATTTCCACTCTGGTTCACATCCGCTGCAATTCGGTTCACTGATGACAGGACAGAAGAAATCTTTTCTGTCATATGATTCAGGGCAGCACCAAAGGCGTCAAACTCATCCCCCCTGCCAACTTCTGCCTTGACTGTCATATCTCCCTGTGCAAGCTTCTGCAGGGTTCCGTTGAAATTACGGATGCTCTTGCCAATGCTCATAATAACAAATGCCATCAGCATAATCACAAGCGTCACATCTACAACGAAAATGATTATCGTAATCACTTTTGTACTCTGGTGCGTTGCGTCCGTATGGCTCTTAATGGAAGTCTGCAGCTCTTTAATTTGTTTTAATATACTTTCATTTAAGGTATTATTTTCATTTTTCGTCTTCACAATCTGCTGATCCGCTTCATTCGCTTTTGTAAATGCATCTGTCTTTTTCTGTAAAAGTTCAGAAACACCAGCATTTAATTCCTCATTGACAGAATATGCCAGAAGATTTTGGGAAAGCTGCTCCAGGGCACCTTTTATCTTCTCTGCCTGTTCACCTGCATCTTTTCCCTCTGCAATGGTCTTACTATATACGGCAAAATCCGAATTTACACTATTTAAAGCTGCTTTAAAATCAAATTTTCCTGTGTAGCAGAGAGTCGTATTCCACTCTTTGTGCATGTCCGGGTCATATTCCATATAAATATCATAATCTGCCTCCTTGTACTGCTGCACATCATACTCACTGATTGGTATCTGAATGGCATTTTCTGTCCACTCATCAGGATTTCCTGCATTATACGCACCGGTAAAATTGATTGCCTTCTGTCCGTTAAAATCCTTCATTCCCAGTTTTTCATAACAGCCACCCCAGGAAGTCATCAAATCTTCATCTTTTAACTTGGAAAGGTCAATATCTGTCTTCCCACCATAAGTAATCCTTGTGATATACACCTGGCCATGATATACAATACCGCCACGTCCCAGACGCAGCACCAATATATCTCTTTTTGACTGTATCGGGATTCCAATCTTATGCGTAATCTTTACATACGTTTTTCCACCAATTTCCTCTTTTGGCAGATTGTCTACATTATATGTAGTCCAAAGATCATCCACCCAGGCGCCATCCTCTGTGTCCATTTGTTCAAAGGACTGATTCAGGTTCTCATCTCCTGCCACAAAGTCAGCGTATTCCCCAACCTCACTGGTGAACCCTCTGCTGCCCATCAGGTCTTCCAGGCTTTTCAGGTTTTCTGCTGTTTTTTGAACGTCTGACTTCAGTGCAGAAAGGGAAGCCTTATACGCTGCTCCACTCTTTTTTTCTGCATTCTCTAATGTCTGCACCATTTTTTCTGCATTGCTGCGCATTTGTTCGTTATAGGAATTTTCCAGCTGATAAAGGAACTGCACATTTAATGTCTCATTTTCATAGTTGACTAAATTAACATCATTGATTAAAGCTAAAAGATCATTATTTTTATTTGTGCTTCCCAAAGAATAAATTCCTACCATCCCTAATACTGCAGTTGCCAAAACCGCCACAAGTCCTAAAAGAATCAATTTTCCCCGTATACTACGGATTCCCGGAAGTTTTTTTCCTCCTGATGCAGCTTGCGCTGACTGTTTCTCTTTTTTTGCCATTTTTTCTCTCCTTTATTTTTTTTCGATCATACTATATTGTGATAAAGCAAACTCCGAATGACTCATGCGAAACATGAAACTATACTGAGTTTGCCGCTTTTGCAAACTCCAAATGGCTCATGCAAAGCATGAGACTATACTGAGTTTGCCGCTTTTGCAAACTC
>CADBMP010000368.1 GCA_902795775.1 uncultured Lachnospiraceae bacterium
AGCCGGCCCTGCCATAGAGAAGCCCGGAGAGCTTGCTGCCATTTTAAATAACTTAAAGGATGGGGATATTTTATTTATTGATGAAATCCACCGGCTGTCAAAGCAGGTGGAGGAGGTGCTTTACCCTGCCATGGAGGATTATGTGATTGATGTGGTCATTGGAAAGGGACCGGCGGCAAAGTCCATCCGGTTCGACCTGCCAAAGTTCACATTAGTCGGGGCGACCACGAGGGCAGGAATGCTTTCTGCGCCGTTAAGGGACCGTTTTGGCGTGGTGAACCGCCTGGAATTTTACACAAAGGAGGAGCTTGCGGATATCATTATCCATTCGGCAAGGCTGTTACAGGTGGAGATTGAGGAGGAAGGCGCCATGGAGCTTGCCAGGCGTTCCCGGGGGACACCGAGGCTTGCGAACCGCTTTTTAAAGCGTGTCCGGGATTTTGCGCAGATTAAGTATGATGGGATAATTACAAAGGAAGTGGCGGATCTTGCCCTGAATCTTTTGGAAGTGGACCGGTTCGGGCTTGACCGGACGGACCGAAAGATTTTAAAGACCATGATAGTACAGTTTGGCGGAAGACCGGTGGGGATTGATGCGCTGGCTACGGCGATAGGGGAGGAGCCGGATACATTAGAAGATGTTTATGAGCCGTATCTGGTGCAGAATGGTTTTGTGAGCAGGACGCCAAGGGGGCGTGAAGCCACAGAAAAAGCATATGAGCATCTGGGAATAAAAAATGAACGCTGAAGCGTTCATTAAAAAAATTGCAAAAGCAGCAATTTTTGATTATGTCCAGAAAACATGGACAGATTTGTGAAAAAATGAACGCTGAAAAAAACGTTGAAAGGATTGGTTATTGTTATGAAATTTACAAAAATGCATGGGTGTGGAAATGATTATATTTATGTGAATTGTTTTGAAGAGAAAGTGGAAAATCCGGAAAAAACAGCGGTCTTTGTGAGCGACCGCCATTTCGGAATCGGCTCGGACGGACTGATTTTGATTTGTCCATCGGAAACCGGGGATTTTCGGATGGTGATGTACAATGCGGACGGTTCTGAGGGAGAAATGTGCGGAAATGCCATCCGCTGCGTGGCAAAATATGTTTATGACCATGGCATGACAGAGAAAACGGAAATATCTGTGGAAACAAAAGCGGGCATGAAATATCTGAAACTTACGGTGGAAGATGGAAAAGTCACATGGGTCAGGGTGAATATGGGCGCACCGGTGTTAGAGCCTGCAAAGATTCCGGTAAAGCTTGGCGGGGAACGCTGTATTGCCGAACGGATGACCGTACAGGGAAAGGAATATGAGGTGACTGCAGTTTCCATGGGAAATCCGCATGTGGTCACGTTTGTGGAGAATACAAAAGACCTTCCTCTGCAGGAAATCGGACCTGCATTTGAGCACCATGAGCTTTTCCCGAACCGCATCAATACCGAGTTCGTACAGGTGTTAAATGATAAAGAAATCAATATGCGTGTCTGGGAGCGCGGTTCCGGGGAGACGCTTGCCTGCGGGACCGGGGCGTGTGCTTCTGTGGTTGCGTGCGTGCTGAACGGAAAAACGGGGCATGAAGTGACCGTTCATTTACTGGGCGGGGATCTGCTGATTCATTATGATGAGGAAAACGATACCGTCTGGATGACGGGACCTGCAAGTGAAATCTGCCATGGGGAAATATGAATAGAATTTGGTACAAAGAAAGGAGTGTGATAGAATGAAACTTTTAGAGCTGTTGGAAAATATGGAATATGAGTGTCTGCAGGGGTCTTTGGACATAGAAATCCATACGCTTGTGTATGATTCCAGAAAGGCAGGACCCGGTTCTTTGTTTGTATGTATTTCCGGTGCAGTAAGCGATGGGCATAGTTTTGCCGGGGAAGTGGCAGAAAAAGGTGTCGCTGCGATTCTGGTGGAAAAAGAAGTTGAGGTATCTGAGGCGGTAACGGTAATTAAAGTAAAGGATACAAGGGTGGCTCTTGCTGACGTTTCTGCCGCCTTTTTCGGCCATCCGGCAAGAGAGCTTACCACCATAGGAATTACAGGCACAAAAGGCAAAACGACCGCCACATATATGGTACGTTCCATTTTAGAGGCTTCCGGGATTAAGACCGGGCTCATTGGAACCATTGAGACCATTATTGGGGAGGAGCGGGTTCCGGCGGCGAATACAACACCGGAGTCTTATGTGGTGCAGGAGAGTTTCCGGAAAATGGTGGA
>CADBMP010000369.1 GCA_902795775.1 uncultured Lachnospiraceae bacterium
GATAAGAAAGTTCTGCCGTAGTGGTTTCGTAGTTTTTTCATGGTTTCGCCTCCTTCTTTCAATGATTTTACGATTTTTCCGGTTCCTATTCTTCGGTTTTTGATCTTCGCATGTTCGTATTCATGTAACAAGCGGTGTCTTCGGCTGTGTGAAGTGTAATCTTCGTTTCATTTCTTTGTTTTTCGATAGTTTCTTCCTTCTTTCCCATATCAAATTCCCACGTTTACACATTCAATAATTTTTCGATTTCTGAGAAGTTGATGAACAAATCCTCATAAATGTTTACCTTAATGGCAGTTTCAAAGGAGTATTTTGTGCAAGATTGCTATAATATCTATTATTCTATCATAAATATTATCACTTTTCAACAATCGTTACAGTTCACACATGCGTGTGACCTGTAACAGCACGAAGCCATTAAAAATCGTGCTCTATTTGTTAGAGCAAGGCTCTGTTTCCGGCATGGAGTTTTTCACAGCTGAAAAATGAAATGCCGGAAACAAATAAACCACCTGCTATGCAGGTGGTTAAAATAGCTTAAGCGTTGTGCAACAGTTAGCTCCTTTGCTGCAATAATGATGGTTCGTCAGCCACATTACAGAGCAAAGGAGGTTACTGCGAATGAGTAACAACAATAGTTTATCACATACAACATGGAATTGTAAGAATCATATAGCTTTTGCACCTAAATTTAGAAGAAAAGTAGCATATGGAAAATGAAAAGAAGATATCAGAGATATCATAACGATGTTATGTAACAGGAAAGGGGTAAATATAAATATTGTTGAGGGAGAAGTGTGTCCGGACCACATACATCTGCTGGTCGAGATTCCGCCTAAAATGAGTGTTTCATATTTTGTGGGCTGTTTGAAAGGAAAAAGTACGCTTATGATATTTGAAAGGCATGCAAATTTGAAATACAAGTATGGGAACCGCCATTTTTGGTGCAGGGGATACTATGTAGATACGGTCGGCAAAAATGCGAAGAAAATAGAAAAAATTTCTGTCAAAGTAAAACAGAAACAAAGAAAAACCACATAGTGAGCAAGACAAAAAAATAACCGCCACGTCCTGAGAAAACTGGCGGTTATCTAAAATAACCATAAGTGCATTCTAATTACTCTGCCCTGGATGGCAGGGGTCTGATGTGAAGTTAAAGACATGAATGGGAAAGGCTGAACTGTTGTTTTTATGCGCACGCCCGCATATGGAAATTTTGCTGCAAAGCTGCATGTGGGCGGCGCAGTGGGTAAGAGGGGGACAAGCCCCCTCTTAATTGATTTCTGAAAAAAACTTGATGAAAAATCTGTGTCGTACTATCTTTTCTGTATGGAATATGATAAAATAGTCTCGTGCTTTGCACGAGCCTTTCGGAGTTTGCAAAGGCAGCAAACTCTTTTATGCGCAGAAAGCGTGCGCAAAAGTAAGGAAAATGGTCTCGTGCTTTGCATTTTACGAATCGTTCAGGTAAGGTTCTGAAAGCATGGAGCCCTGTGGACACAAAGGCAAAAAGGAGGGACTTGTATGAAAATATATCAGAAAATACTTGGCATGTTTCTTGCCGTTCTTTTGGTTGGAAATCTGTCCGGAGCCTCTGGATATTACCGGGAGGCGGCAGCAGCCTCAGTAAAGGTCAACTGCTCCTGCAGCATGTATGTGTCTGACGGGAAGATGTATTTTTCCGTGCGGACAAAGGGACTTTTTTGTTATGACCTTACAGATGGGAACATAAAAAGACTCAGGAGCACAAAAAGCGGAAATGCGTCAGAGACGGTCGGATTTCCCTGGTTCACCATAAAAGGAAATTATATTTATTTTGACTGGAATCAAATATGCAATTCAGATGAAAATAATTATTTTGTCTACCGGATATCAAAAGATGGAAAAAATCTCAAAAAGTTAGCAAAGGGATATAATTCTCTGGTGTCCGGGAATCGGATATATTACCAGAGGCTCATTGCGGATCCGGAATACATCGGTCAGGATTATGGCGATGGTTTCGGCTCCATGAAGCTTGACGGGACAGGAAAAAAGAAGATTAAAGAACCGAAGTTTTCCGTCCTCTCCAACTCGCCGGATGAACGCGCAGGGGAAAAGGGAATCAAAAAGCCTGCAGACAGTGGGAATTACCATTATTATATGGAGGATGGCAGCCTTATGTGTAAAAATAAAAAGACCGGCAGCATCCAGACCACATTTAAGCTGGCGGACGGGGATAAGCTGTGGAGCTACTGTGTACATACAAAGCATGCCCTTGTGGTGGTACAGAATCCTCCGGAAGAGGAATATGATGATTATGTCCGTCTTACATATTATTATGTCAGGAACAATGGAAAGGGCTTAAAAAAGCTGAAACATTTTGCAATCGATGAAAGCTGGTGGTAGGATTATAGAATGCTGGCAGCGGGTGATTACGAATGATGAATATGATTGGTTATGGCAGGTATTGCTTTGGTTGTAAAGGAAGCAGGGCAATGTCGGTTTTTGGAATGAGAGAAATTGGAGGAAATGGTTTTGATCGCATTGTATTATGATATTCTTTTTCTGTGTTCAATTATATTTTTGATTCTGTATGTGTTTATGTGGCATAAGCATTTTGACATCACGTTTACGGTCGTGTTTCTTTTGATACCGTTTTCCTGCTTAGGTTATGCCATGTATGCCCATGCGGAAAGCATTGGCGAAGCAGTTGCCGCTACAAAGCTGATTTATATAGGTGGCAGCTTTTTGCAGTATTTTTTGATGTTGAGCGTGTTTAACCTGTGTAAGCTGGAGCTCCGCCGTATCGTCCGAAAAAGCCTGTTTCTCCTCTGCATGATTCTATACGGCTGGGTATTAAGTATTGGGAGCCTGCCTTTGTTCTATAAGGAAATTTCGTTTCACAGGGAAGATGGGATTTCTGTATTAGAACGGTCCTATGGCATCATGCATACCTTGTTCTATATCGTCCTTGGCACGCTTTTTCTTATCAGCGTGCTTGCTATCATTTACAGTTATTTTAAAAAATTACAGGTTTCCAGAAAAATCATCCGGCAGCTGTTTCTGCCGAATGTGGTGGCGATTTTCTGTTATATTTTAGCACACAGCATCATCCGGCAGCCGGACCCGATTCCTTTTGCGTACATTTTTGCTGAAATCAGCTATCTGCTCATTGCCCACCGGGTGACTCTGTATGATATCAGCGATACTGTCATTGACTCTCTGGTACAGAACGGGAACACCGGATTTATTTCCTTTGATTTTAAGCTGCGTTA
>CADBMP010000370.1 GCA_902795775.1 uncultured Lachnospiraceae bacterium
ACGCAGCTGTACCGAGGTACAGCGAGGCTTTCTGACGCAGTAATCGGAGAAACAGGCAAGCAAAATGGCCATATTAATTTGTGACAGTTTCTTAGTATAAAATCCCTCCATCTACAAATACTATCTTCAAATGGACAAAAAGCCGGCCAGTCCGGCAGGAGATAGAATATTTTGTAAATGGAGGTTTTTTATATGCGAGCTACAGGAATTGTCAGACGGATCGATGATTTAGGCAGGGTGGTGGTACCAAAAGAAATACGCAGGACCCTTCGGATCCGGGAGGGAGATTCTTTGGAGATTTATACAGACAGGGAGGGAGAAATTGTCTTAAAGAAATATTCGCCTATGGCAGAAATGAAGGAACTTGCAAAGCAGTATGTGGATACATTGGCGCAAAATGCGGGAGGCGTTGCGGCTGTAACAGACAGGGACCATGTAATTGCAGTTTCTTCCGGCGGGAAAAAGGAGCTGTTCCAAAAGCCCATTAGCAAGGAGTTAGATCAGACCCTGACGGACAGAAACAAGGTGACGGCAACACAGGATTCCGGAAAATACGTTTCGGTAACAGAGGAAAAAAATAAATATTCCTGCGAAATCATCTATCCAATCATAGCAGCAGGTGATGTGATTGGAAGCGTGGTGCTGTTAAGCAGAAATGAAGAAAAGAAATTTGGATTAACGGAAGAAGCGTTAGTGGCATTTTCAGCGAATTTTTTGGGAAAACAGATGGAAGATTAATTCTGGCATAAAAGCAGGGCAGGCATTTCATGGAAGAAGGAGATGCCTGCCCTGTCCGTTTTTCAAAATAGATTTATCAAGTTATTTGTGTAAGTTTTTTGGAGAGAGGGCGTTTTTTATTTCATCTGAAACGTAGTCACAACAAATTTCTCATTCGGTTTTTTGGCAGAGATTCCTGCTTCCCCGGCGGTTACGATGGCATTTCCTACCGCAATTTCTACCGAGCTTTTTGTACCGTCTTTATAAGTGACTTCACAGGTAATGGCAAGGTCGCCGAAAATTTCATCCATTCCCTGTTTTAGCTTTTCACAGGTTCCATGTTCAAAGTCCCAAAGCAGGTCATAGGTTTTTTGGGAAGTTTTGACCACATTGCAAATGCTGACCTGTGTATTCTCCGAATGCTGAAAATCCGGCGATACCGTATAAGAGGTATAATAGCCTTCGTCAAAGTCCGTACCAATTCTTCCTTCCTCATCTTCGATGTCATATCCCTTCGGAGAAATCATTCCTACATTATATGCTTTACATTTTTTCCCATCCAGTATAAAGCCTGAGCCTTTTTTTGAAAAAATCTGAAAAGCCCCTTTATTGATGGTATAGGTAATCGTTTCAATATGTTCTCCCTCACAGACGAGTGGCGCACTGATACAATAATCCGTTTCTTTTGTTTTCGGGTTTCCGCCCCTGACATAATCATCCGAATTGCAGGAAACTACCACTGGGACATTCTTTTTCAGCAAGACTTCCTCTTTTTTATTTGTTCCATCCTGTTTTTCTGCTGCCAGGACTTTCATGGTAAAGCTATGGTCAAGCATTTCCATGATTCCACCTTCTTTTTTTCCTGCAGGTTTTGATGTATTCCAGGGAAAATTCGGGACTTTGCTGACTCCAAGCACCAGAGCCGCACAGGCAGCCAATGCAATGGCGGGTTTTATGATTGTACTTTTTTTCATGGTTCTTACCTCCGTTTTTTTCAAAAATTTAATTTCATTTTCTTCAATTTCCGGTGTAAGAGCCTTTCGCATGATTTCGTCAAATTCTTTATCATTCATAGAACTTTCCCTCCAATTCTTTTTTTAGAATTTCCCTTGCCTTGTAAAATCTGGTCTTTGTGGTGCTTTCCGGTATCTTCAGGCACTTTGCGATTTCCCTGATCTTCAGGTTGGCAGAATAATACAGAAGAATTACCTGTTTATATTTTTCGGGAAGTTTCCTTACGGCCTGTCTGATTTCCTGATTGGTTTCTGCTTCAAGGATTTTGTTTTCGGGACTGCCAGAACTGCCCGCCAATCCCCCGGCATCTTCACCGTTTTCTAAGAGGTCTTCATAGCTCTGGCAAGGTGCCAGTCGTCTTCTTCTGGCATATTTTCTTTTTGCATTTTTCCAAAGCCTTATGGAAATCGATAAGGCATAGCTTTTCAGGTTTCCCTCTGCTTCCAGTTTTTCACGTTGTTCCCAGAGCTTTAGCAAAGTATCCTGATAGAGCTCATCTCCCTCCAGCATTCCTGCCGTCAGTCTGCAGTAGCGCAGGATATCCTTTCCGTGGACTTTGGTAAATGTTTCAAATTCAACTTCTGTCATTTCTGTTCTCCCTTCATGGCGCCGGTAAGGGGGGTGTGATAAGACCCTTACACTGATACATTGTCGCAGATTGGAAAAAGGTTTTGCAATATATGAATCAGGATGCTTTACCCTGTGACAGAGAGGTTGGGAATGGTACACAAAAAAGAAAAGTGAAAAATTTTTGAAAGTAAAGATTTTATTTGATAACATAATGATGAGTGACCGTGTTCAAGGTGTGGTTAATCTCCCTTTTTGCGAAGGGAGCATATTCCTCATTTACAGCATCCAGTCTTGTCAAAAGTGTAGTAAATTCCAAAAAAACATTGTTATTATAACGAAAAAACCCTTGAAAAAGTCATTTTTCAAGGGTTTTTAAGGTTTCCTGCAAGGAAACTTTGCAGCAGGGGCACCAGGAATCGAACCCGGCTCTGGAGTTTTGGAGACTCTTATTCTACCGATGAACTATGCCCCTAAATGTGTTTTTTTCTTTTTTCAAGCGACTTTAATAGTATATAACATTTTGGGGGGATTGTCAAGTGAAATTCAAAAAATTTGTTGACAAAATTGAATTTGTTGACTACACTGATATTATCTTGGCTATAAAGCTCGAATGATTCAGATAAGTAAAAATAGAAATCTAGCAGCCGGGGCAATAACGATTCACAGTTGTCGTTTGACTTTGGGAGCAGAGGCGGTGTGTCTGCTGAACCCTCAGAAAACGGCTGGAGAAGACAAATGGGGACAGGGGGCAGGAAAAATGAATGGAAGAAAATCATTTTATGACATTGCAAGCTTTTATAAGAACAAGGCAGTATTGGTGGCAAGCTACCGGGGGATGCGTTATCAGGTGAAGCAAAGTGAGGAAACTGAGGAAAAAGTCTTGTCTGCCGTGGTCTGGCCGGAGCCGTTCTGTTTTGAAAAAACACCGGAGGAAAAAAAGACAGAAAAACAATTTCCTTTTACAGAAGAAGGGCTTGATGAAGCCTATGAGTGGATCTGCGGACAGTATGAAACAAGAACCGGGGAGTGGGAAGCTGCCCTGGGTGCAAATCTGCTGAAAACACATCCGTAATGAAATGTTTGCTGCACATATCTGTTGTGAATCAATCAGTGATTTTAGGAATGATGAACCGGCTACGGACACATAAGGAGGAATTTCTGGTGGGTGAATTTTCTTTAGATGAGGCGTATGTGGCACGCGTGATGGAGCTTTTGGACAGGGAATACGGAACAGATTTCCGCTGTTATCTGAATTATGAAACGCCCTGGCAGCTTTTGATTGCGACCATATTAAGTGCGCAGTGTACAGATGCAAGAGTGAATCTGGTGACAAAGGAGCTTTTTGCCAAATATCCAACGTTAGAGGCTTTTGCAGGGGCAGAGCTTACAGAGCTTGAGCAGGATATAAAATCCACCGGATTTTACCATAATAAGGCAAAAAATATCATTGCCTGTGCAAAACGTCTGGTGGATGTTTATCATGGAGAGGTTCCATCAAAGATAGAGGACTTGACCACGCTTGCCGGAGTGGGAAGAAAGACGGCGAATGTGATTCGGGGAAATATCTTTCGTGAGGCGAGCATCGTTGTAGATACGCATGTGAAGCGCATTTCAAAAAAACTCCGGTTCACCAAAGAGGAAGACCCGGAGAAGATTGAATATGATTTAATGAAAGTTCTGCCCGAAGACCACTGGATTTTGTACAATATCCAGATTATTACATTGGGAAGAACCATCTGCAAAGCCAGAAATCCAAAATGCAGGGAATGCTTTTTAAAAGAGGAATGTCCGGAGGGCAGAGGCAAAACCTGATTTGGTATGAGTAAGGAGAAACTGTCGTTTTGGTATTTGGCAGATGCTTATGGCTGCAAAGCCGGATTTGGTGTTTTAGGAAAAGTTGTGCCGCATCAATACTCCAGCTTGCAGAGAGTCAGTTTCTTTATTATGGAAGTTTTTAATGCAAAGTCAGAGGTTTCCACCAGACGGAGAAGCTCATCAATTTTAGCAGTTTGTCCCGCTTTTGCATAAATAACGCCAAGGTTCGTGTAAATAGTGGAGATATCGCTTCCAATCTCTACAGAATATTCAAAAACAGCCTTTGCGCGCTCATAGTCTTTTTTTTCAAAGAGATAATTTCCAAGGTCGCTTACAGCACGCAGAAAAAGCTGGAAACGCTGGTCATATTCCGAAAGTTCGTCTAAATTGGCGGCACCGTACATTTCTTTTAAATCGGTATTGGAATAACCGGAAAGGTTCATCATTTTTCCAGAGGCATAGTTTTTTATTTCCTCGTTCAAAGCCGTTTCCTGTTCCTCTGCATCCATGGAAAAGGGAATGCGGGAGAAATCCGGGGTAAAGTAGTCAAGGGTGCTGATATCGCGTTTTCTGGCAAAATTAGCCTTTGCCTCACGCTCCCAGTATTTTTTATCGCTTTCCGAAATTGCAGATTTATTCTGTTTCAGCTTGACGCGGGCCCAGATTATGAATACAATAAAGCATATGAGAAAGATTGGCATAATAAGTGCTCCTTTCTTGTTTTTTGCACATATGGCCGCTATCTGTAGTCGTTATGCCTGTGGATGGCAGCCGGATATCTATTATTATATCGTTTTTAATAATCTGGCTGAATGCTATCTGCCAAAAGTCCATATATGAAAGACTTTGGGCAGGGATTCATAAGTCCAGTTAATTAAAATAACTCAATACTATATCATATAATTATAAGGAGGTAATCTCATGAATTTTTTTCACAAAAACAAAAAGACCATTGCAGCAGTCATCTGTGTAATTGTAATTATAGCCATGGTGGCACCTATGGTTTTTGCTTATTTATAATCCATCATCAGACTACAGGTATGTTTTTTGACAAATCGGACAAGATATAGGAAAAATGTTCTTGTGCATCAGATAGGTCATGGTATTATAGTCTCGTGCAAAGCACGAGCCATTCGGAGTTTGCAAAAGCAGCAAATTTTGTATTTATTACAACTATATAGAATCTATATAAAAAAGTCAAATGAAAAATGGGTAACTGTTAATCAGCCTTCCTGTTTGCGTTACACTTCACACGTTCGTGTTCGTGCAACAAGCGGTGCTTTCAGTGCTGGAGAAGGCTGAACTGTTAAAAAATTCATCATGGCATGTATTTTGAAAGGATGGTTATGGTTCAATGACTAGTAAAAACAAAAAACTGTCGGCACTGTTTACTGCAGGGTGTATATGTGTTTTAGGAATTGCCGCTGCTGTATTGTTTTCTTCCAAGGGCTTCACGTTAGAAAAGAATGAGGAAATCTGTGAAGGCGTTACCATCAGTGGTGTGGAGGTGGGAGGCATTACGAAAGAAGAGGCCGAAAAAAAGCTTACAGAATATGTAGACAGTCTTATGAAGCGTGAGGTTACGATTTCTGTAGATGAAAACCAGATTCGTACTACTGCGGAAACTCTGGGTTTTTCCTGTGAGGAAAAGGATGTCGTGGAAAAGGCATATGAGGTCGGGAAGGATGGGAACATTTTTACCAATTACCAGAAGTTGAGCAGTGAAAATAAAGAAGAAGGCA
Source organism: uncultured Lachnospiraceae bacterium (assembly GCA_902795775.1). GTDB lineage: Bacteria > Bacillota > Clostridia > Lachnospirales > Lachnospiraceae > Butyribacter. The sequence continues at coordinate 5,859 of CADBMP010000370.1, forward strand.
CGTTCGATCTTTCCTATGCAGTGGATGAGGAAAAGGTGCGTCAGTTCGTGGAAGAAAACTGTACCTCTTATGTGGTTAAGGCAAAAAACTCCAAACTGAAGTTCAAGAACGGAAGATTTGTTGCTACAAAGTCCAGGGAAGGCCGCAAGGTTAAGGTGGAAGAAACCGTTGCTGTCATAAGTCATGCATTAACAAAGGATGTGAAAGCAGAGCCTTTAAAGGTGTCTGCTGTGGTAGATGTGTCGAAACCGAAATACACCAGAGAGCAGGTGGCAAAGTGTCAGGATCTGATTGGATCTTATTCCACCTCTTACGGGAGCTCTACGGCAGCCAGGGCAAATAATGTAAAGACAGCAGCAACATATATCAATGGAACGGTCGTTTATCCCGGAAAAACATTTTCTGTGGTAAAGACGATCAAGGACAGGACAGAGGCAAACGGATATCAGCCTGCACCGGAATATTCCAGCGGGAATGTGGTGGTTGGAGTGGGTGGAGGTGTCTGCCAGGTTTCCACGACCTTGTACAATGCAGTAATCAATGCGGAGTTAGAGATTGTGGAGCGTTCCCCACATTCCATGGTAGTTTCTTATGTAGATGTTTCCAGGGATGCGGCAATCTCCGGAGATTATAAGGATTTTAAGTTTAAGAACAATACAGATGTTCCAATTTATATTGCCGGTTCGGCAGACGGCTCTACGCTTAGCTTCCGAATTTACGGGGAGGAGACAAGGCCGGAGAACAGGAAGATAGAATTTGAATCAAAGATTATTGAAAAGCTGGAGCCGGGAGAACCGATCACTACTGTGGACAGTACGAAGCCGAGCGGATATCGTGCAGTTACGCAGTCTGCCCATATTGGATATAAAGCGGAGCTGTGGAAGATTATATATACAGATGGAAAGGAAACGGACAGGATCCGCTTGAATACCAGCTCCTATGGCGCAGAACCGGAGCATATTACGGTGGGAAGAAGTCAGGAAATAAAGGCTACACCGGTACCGGAGAAGAAACAGACGCCTGCGCCGACGGCATCACCGGAGGCTGAGAAGACGCCAAGACCGACAAAGCAGCCGGTGGTGAAAAAAACGCCAAGACCGACAAAGCAGCCGGTGGTGAAAAAAACGCCAAGACCGACACCTGAGCCGGAGGAAGAGCCTGTGGAGGAGGAACCGGAGGAGAATGAAGAAGATTCAGAATAGGAAGCCCGGAGAGATGACCGGTGAACAAGGAAGTGAAGGAGAAAAGGAAGCATGGAAATCGGAAAAATACCGGAAAATGTATTAAAACGTTCTGTGTTGAAGCAGATTCGCCACCGAAGGGAGGAGGTTCTGCTATCGGCCGGAGTTGGAGAAGACTGCAGTGCTGTGAAGCTGGAGGAAGGAGAAGTCTTTATTCTGTCTGTGGATCCGATTACGGCAGCCGAAAAAGGAATGGGGACGTTAGCGGTGCATGTGACGGCAAATGACCTTGCATCTTCCGGAGCAGAGCCGGTGGGGGTGCTGCTTAGCATCCTTCTTCCGCCAAGGAAAAGAGAAAAGTATTTAAAGGAACTGATGGAAGAGATTGAAGCTGTATGCCGGAAACTGAATATGGAAGTGCTCGGTGGTCATACGGAGGTGACAGACGTGGTGAATCAGCCGGTGGTGACGGTGACGGGCGTGGGAAAGGTGAAAGAAGGACACATTATTTCTACGGCCGGCCTTAAACCGGGGGATGAGCTTGTCATGACAAAATGGGCTGGTCTGGAGGGAACGGCAATTTTAGCCGCAGAAAAGAGGGAGAAGCTTTTGGAAACACTTCCGCAGGAGCTTTTGGACACAGCAGCTGGTTTTATAGAGCAGATTTCGGTGATACCGGAGGCGATGGCTGCCAGGGATTTTGGCGTTCATTCCATGCATGATGTTACTGAAGGAGGAATCTTTGGTGCGTTGTGGGAGGTGGGTGCTGCGTCCGGAACCGGGATTGAGGCAGATTTGAAGAAAATTCCGATTCGTCAGGAAACAATAGAGATTTGCGAGGTCTTTTCCTTAAATCCGTATCAGATGATGTCCAGTGGTTCCCTTTTGATTGGATGTGAGCATGGAAACCGTCTGGTGGAGGTGTTAGAACAGGCGGGAATTCCAGCGGCTGTGATTGGAAAGGTTACGGCAGGGAATGACCGGATCATTAAAAACGGAGATGAAGTCAGATATTTAGAGCCTGCAGACAGTGATGAACTGCATAAGGTAAGTGAAACCTAAAGGCTGTACAAAGATATCATTTCGTCCGGATTTAAAAACATATATTAGAAAGCAATATTGTAAATGATACAGATGTAAATGAGCAGGGGAAAATAAAACGTCAGGAGGTTATCCTGTTTTAGGAACTGTAAATAATTAACTTGAACATCTTGCTTGTCTATTTTTCCGATTACGGCGTCAGAAAGCCTCGCTGTACCTCGGTA
>CADBMP010000371.1 GCA_902795775.1 uncultured Lachnospiraceae bacterium
ATACAATATAAAAAAAATATGTTTTTCGTCAAAACTTTGTCAAAAATAACCAAACAACGGAAAACAGTTCAGAAATATCCCACAGCAAATCTGCCGAAAGTTTCCAAAAAAATGACATTTCTTCTGTTATCCCCTGTTTTTTTCGCCTCCCCGCCGCACCTTCCCTGTCCTTAACGTTTTCTAAAAAAAATTGCTTTGATCGTCATTAAAATCAGCTTGATATCTGTCCACAGCGAATAATGCATAATGTAAAACAGATCAAACTTTAATTTATCATACGGCATGGTATCGTAATTGCCATATACCTGTGCATAACCGGTAAGCCCGGCCGGCACATGGTTACGGAACGAAAACTCCGGCATTGTTTTTTTATATTCCTCTGCCATCTCCGGCCGCTCTGGTCTTGGTCCCACAAAAGACATCTCCCCGCGCAGAATATTAAAAAGCTGCAGGATTTCATCCAGCCGGAACCTCCGCAAAAAATGCCCCACTCCGGTGATGCGCCCATCCTCCCTTGCTGCAAGCACTGCCCCTTCCCTTTCTGCATCCACCACCATGCTCTGGAATTTGTAAATCTGGAATTTTCTTTCATCCATGGTCAGTCTGGTCTGCCGGTAGACTACAGGTCCTCCATCCTCTAACTTCACCGCCAGCGCAATAAGGAGCATCAACGGAGAAAGAAGCACCAACAGAGGAATCACCAAAATCAGGTCAAAAAGACGTTTTGTAAATCTCTGGCGCATACTTAATGCATATCCCCGAAACATCAAAAACGGAGTGTCAAAACGAAACCCCTGTACTGCCCCCATCAGAAGAACATCTGAAATTTTAGGAAGAATATAGCTTTTGACCTGATTCGCATAGCAATATTTGAAAAGCAGGTTCCTTTGCTCCACAGGCAGATTTCCAATCACCACCGTCTGGAATCCATGAATTTTCTCCGTAATCCTTTCCATTCCCTCATTTACACGAATCATCTCCTGCTCTGCATATTTTCCCCGATGCCTCCAGGTTCTGGCAAACAGCTCTTTTTCCGCATCCTCCCCATAAATCAAAAGCAGCTTTGATGGCTCAGTGACCTTTTTCATTCCACGCCCCTCCATAAATTCTTTTGTATTACCCCTTCACAGCCGCCTACATCAGCTTTTCAAGCCCCTGGCTTTTGATGTTTTCCATGGAACGGAAAATGTGCTCATTTGCCAGCCGTTCTGCCTTTTCTTCATCCTTGCAGATGACTGCCTCTAAGATTGCCTTATGCTCCTCATTCGCCTTTTTTGCCCTGTCTCCATATGCCAGTGTATTCTTCCTGACACGTTCCACATAATGATGATAATCCGATAAAATATGCTCTAAGATCCGGCTGCCGCATGCCTGGTACAGATACAGATGGAACCGGTTGTCTAACTCAAAAATCTGGTCCCAGTGCTCTTTTTTTATATGAAAATCACTAAGATAAATGATTTCTTCCAACTCCTCTGTCTGTGCCTTTGTAATATGCCTGCATGCCCACTTTGCACAAAGCCCTTCCAGATAAGAACGGATCATATAAATATCATATATATCCTTTGCAGAAATTCCGTTCACATAAGCCCCTTTGTTCGGGACAATCGAAACCAGGCCCTCCAGCTCTAACTGCCTGAGTGCCTCCCTCACCGGAGTCCTTGAAACGCCAAGTGCTTTACTGATGGCAGCCTCCTTTAACTCCTCTTTTTCCTTATAATTCCCCGAAAGGATATCCTCCCTGATTTTCCGGAATACCTTTCCCCTGAGAGAATATTTGTCCATTTCCTCTTTCCCATCTGTATATGAATCCATCTTTTTTCCTTTCCAGCCATCTGCAGCCCACATTTCAAGGTCTGCAGTCATTTTTTCAAACCTTGGATATTTTTATTTTAATCATTCCATGCAAGCCTGTCAATCACTAAGAAAAACGGAAACCAACTTGCGAAACATTCTTTTCCTATGTTATACTGGTTCAGATAATCATGTTCAACATACCAATGGAAACGAGGAATCCTCATGAAACGAAATATAAAAAACATCTTAAAAAAGCAGGACAAACCAAAGGCAGATGCAAAATACCCCCTGGAATACCTGCTGCCCCTCATTGCCATACTCGCCTTCATCCCGCTTATCGTCTGGCTGTATATATACCGGACAGGACTTCATTCTTACAGCCATATCAATGTGCCGGACGTGGCATATGACTTTTTTCTGCATACAAAAATGCTCTGGCTTTATGGCACCTTTCTCTGCATTTTCTTCCTTATTATATATAGGATATTTTTTGAAAAAGAAAAACCATTCTTTACCCCCATCCTGCTCCCTATGTTCCTTTATGGCCTTTTCTGCCTGGTTTCAGCTTTTTTTTCCATCCATACACACTTTTCCTTTTTTGGCAGTTACGACCAGTTTGAAAACGTATGGATTCTTCTTGGGTATCCCCTGTTGATTTATTATGCAGCCTTTACCGTAAGCTCCGGTCGTGCTGTCTGCACGCTGATTCCGTTTTTCAATACCGGCGTGGCACTTATGTCAATACTGGGGATGTTACAGGCATCCGGCTTTGACCCATATTACTACCCTCCACTCCAGAGGCTTTTTGTGCACCATCAGGCACTCATTGGCAGGCTCACTTCCAACTTTGAAAAAGGACGCGTCTACCTTTCTCTTTATAACCCAAATTACGTGGGCTTTTACGTCATTTTGATCCTGCCGGTCTTAACTGCACTTTTTTTCCATGCCCGGAAAAAAACGACAAAAGCAGGATACGCCATACTGATGACCTGCCAGCTCATCATCTTGTTCGCATCCCAGTCAAGGGCAGGGATTTTCATTCTCTGTGTCCTCTGCCTTGCGGCACTCATTTTCTTCCGGGCATATGTTTTCCGGAATAAGTTTTTTCTGCCCGTTCTTTTTTTTGTGCTGCTTTTGAGCTTTGCTGCAGTGAATTTCATGAGCGGGAACCGGCTGATAAAAAGGCTTTCTTCCATGTTCCGGTCAGAAGAAACGAATCGGGACTTAGAAAGCATTGTAACCGGAAAAGATGTCACCATCACTTATAAAGGAAACTCCATCCACTTCCGGATGGATAAGGATTTCCATTTTTCCCTGACCGATGACCAGAAAAAAAAGGTAGCATTCACCCCTGCCACAAAATCTGCGCCAAACATCATTACCGACGAACGTTTTCCGTTTTCCTTTCAAAAGACAGATTCCGGCTCCCTGCCGGGCTTCTGGGTAAAAACGCCTAAAATCATCTGGGAAAACCATGAACAGAAGACAAAAGAAAAAACCTGGAATTTTGTCATGCAGCAGCAAAAGACTGCGGCTGCTTATTATATCAAGAGTGAAAACACCGGAAAGCTGTTCCGGTCAAAAAAACACGAACCCGGCATTTCCTTTCTGGAAGCACACGCTTCCCTTGCAAATAAACGCGGATTTATCTGGGCAAGGACCATTCCCCTTCTGAAGAAATATTTTCTTTTCGGCTCCGGACCGGATACATTTCTCCTTATATTTCCAAACGCTGACCTGGTGGGGCTGATGAACTCCGGCCACGACAATGAGATTGTCACAAAGCCGCACTGCATGTACCTGCAGATTGGAACGCAGACAGGAGTACCCTCCCTGCTTGCCTTCCTCTGTTTCTTTCTCTGGTATCTGGCAGACGGCATTAGATTTTATAAAACACAGGATTTTAAAAAACTGCTGCCAAAGCTGGGCATGGCTGTCTGTTTCAGCGTCGCCGGATATCTTCTTATGGGGCTGACGAATGACTCCTGCATTGCCGTTTCCCCGGTCTTTTACGCCCTGGCCGGAATCGGGCTGGGAATCAGGCGCTGTTTTCTTCAATAATAGGTGCAATTTATCAAGAAATTTATTTTATGGGGTTTTAAAAAATTAATTATATGCAGTTTTAAGGAAAAAGGCATCCAGTGTACGGTCTGGATGCCTTTTTTCCTTTGGCTGCTCTCCTCCTTATCCCCTGTCCCCAAAAAGGTACGGCTTTTCGGAAACAAAACATAAAATGTAAGAAAGCAAGCATTACCATCATTCATTATAACATATTTTTTGAAAATTTCTATTACTTTTTTGCTTCATTATAAAAAATTTAAGAAACAAACTCCTTCACCTTCTGTATCACGTACTCCTGCTGCTCCTCTGTCAGTGCCGGGAAAACAGGCAGGCTGATTGCCCGGGCATAAAACTGCTCTGCCTGTTCACAGCAGACGTCTTTATACCCATGCTGTCTGTAATACGGAAACTGGTACACCGGAATATAATGCACATTCACCCCGATTCCCGCTGCCCGCAGCCGGTCGAACACCTCTTTCCGGTCCTTTTCCAGCACCTGGATCATATACAGATGCCATCCACTCTCACATCCGTCCATCTGTTCCGGAATCCGAATTCCATTCAAACCTTCAAAAGCCTCTGTATATCTGGCAACAATCTCCTTCCGCCTTTGCAGGAATGAATCCAGTTTCTTTAACTGGCTCAGCCCCAGCGCACAGCCAATGTCCGTAATCCTGTAATTATATCCCAGAAACTGCTGCTCATAATACCACGCTCCCTGCTGCTCTGAAAGCATTTCTTCCTCGCGCGTAATGCCATGGCTGCGGTATAACAAGAGCTTTTTGTACAGCTCTTCATCATCCGTCATGATCATACCGCCCTCGCCGGTCGTGATCGGTTTCACCGGATGAAAGCTGAAACAGGTCATATCCGAGCCAAGCGAACCAACCTTTTTCCCCTGATACACCGCTCCCAGTGCATGGGCACCGTCCTCGATCACTAACAGCCCATGCCCCTTTGCTATCCTGTGAATCTCATTCATATTGCAGGGCTGCCCTGTATAATGCACCGGAATGATTGCTTTTGTCCGGGGCGTGATCTTTTTTTCAATCTCCTCCGGAGAAATATTGTATGTCACCGGATCAATATCCGCGAACACCGGTGTCGCCCCGCAGTAGAGCGCACAGTTTGCAGATGCCGCAAAGGTGATGGGCGTCGTAATCACCTCATCCCCCTCCTTTAGCCCTGCCGCCAGGCATGCCACATGGAGCGCCGCCGTTCCATTGCACACCGCCACACCGTACCTTGCCCCGGTATATTCCGCTATTTTTTCCTCAAACTCCTTGACCTTCGGACCTGTCGTCAGATAATCCGACCTAAGGACCTCCACCACTGCCTGTATATCTTCTTCATCAATACACTGTCTTCCATAAGGTATATACATCTCCAGCCTCCTGTTATATATCGCTCCGTTTACACTATAAATACATCCCAGAGCAGTCGTAAAATTATTTTAATCACATTGATCTATGTAATCCGGATTTCCATCCTTCACCTTCTTAACAGCAATATTTCCTCTGCAACCCTTACTGCCCCCCTGCCGTCCACTGTCTCTAACATTTTTCTCTGCCTCTCCGCATAAAATGCATCCTCCTGCTCCAGATGGATCAGGGCTTTCACCATGCCAGCCGTTACCTCCGTCCTCCTTGCATCTCCTGCATAATCCATAATGCCCCGTTCACCAAACATACCGGCACAGGGCTCCTGATTATCCGCAAAGGAAAAACAGACGGCGGGAATCCCACAGGCACAAAGCTCATAAAGCGTCGTGCCGCCCGCAGAAACCGCCATCTTACAAGTTTTCATGTAAACGCTCATGTTCGTAACATGATGATGCAGGTGGATGCAGGGATTTTTTTCTGCCATCTGCTCCAAGCCCTCCGTCTGCCGGTTCAGTGCGCCTATGATCACATCATACTCCCATTCCCGCAGGAACGCTCCCGACTTCTCCTCACAGGAAAGACAGGCATCCAAAAGCTTTTCTGCAATATGGAACGGATCCGTTCCGCCCGTTGTTACTAAAATCCGGTTCTCCCGCTCCGTTTTCCAGACACACTGCCCTGCCAATGTCCCATTTTCTTTATCCATTTCATCATCTTCCAAAGAAAGCGTTTCCTTACCAGATTTCTTATTTCCGGAAATAGCAGAACGCTCCGGGAAAAACTCCTCCCGAAGCGGAATATACCTTGTCCCTGCCAGTACCCGAATGCCCTGCGCCCTGTACTGTTCCAGATACTCCTTCGTATCGGTCCCGATACCGTAATGCAGGACTGCCGACACAGGATAGAGCTCCTTTTCCATATCATCCAGATAAAGCACAGGCAGAAGCTTATTTAACCGCCTTAAATACGCAGGAACCGCCTGATAGGAATCCACCACAAGAACAGAAACCGCAAGTTCCCGCAAAAGCATTTCCAACTGCTCAAGCTCCGTTTCCATATTTTTCCAGTCCGTCTGTAAAATACAGTACATAAAGCCCCGTTCCTTTAACCGCCCTGTCTCCTTATCCTCTGCCAGAAAAAAGCAGACGTCCTCCCCCTTTTTCCGACACATTTCCGCAATAGCAATGCATCGCATCAAATGCCCTGTGGCGATCGTTTCATTTGCATCCACACGAAATCCAACCATTTTAGCCTCCCACTCTACCGGAAACAACCTCAGTCATTCACTCCCCGGTTTCCAGTTCCTCTGCTGAAATCCCGTCACCAAACTCATAGCTCCTCTTTGCCTGTTTTCCCAAAAGTGACCGGTAATACTTTGGCTTTATCCCGACTGCCGGACGAATGCTCCTTATATTCTCCTCCTTAAAGACCTCCCCCTTTACGACCGGCTTTACCGCCACAAGGGAACGCCTGCTGATCAAGCCGTTTTTTTCATGCTCCGTAAGCTCTAACGTCGGCTTTCCTTTGATTTTCACGGCATCCCTTACATCCTGCACCATCTGCGCAAATTCTTCCATCTCCATGGAAAAACCGGCATCCGGATTCTCAATCTCCCTGCTCAGGCATACATGCTTTTCAATCACCTGAGCCCCCAGGGAAACCGCCACCACCGCCCCCAGAGAGCCCATGGAATGGTCGGAAAGCCCCACCGGTACCTTGAAACGCTCCTTTAAGAACGGAATCGTGGATACATTCATATCTTCAAATTTTGCCGGGTACTGGCTACAGCATTTCAACAGCACCACTTTCTCATTGCCCTGTCTAAGACACGCCTCTAACGCTTCTGAAATTTCTTCCTCACTTCCCATGCCGCAGGACATGACAACCGGCTTTCCCTTTGCTGCCACATATTCAATCAACGGAATATCCACCAGCTCAAAGGAAGCAATCTTATAAAATTCAATGCCAAGCCCCTCCAGAAAATCCACTGCTGTCCGGTCGAACGGCGTAGACAAAAAATCCACGCCCTCCGCCTCACATTTTTTCTTTAAATCTCCCTGCCACTCCCAGGGCGTCATGGCTTCTTGGTAAAGCTGGTAATAATTATATCCATCCCAAAGCCCACCCTTGAGTACATACGGATCCTTTTTACAGTCAATCGTCAGCGTATCTGCAGTATAAGTCTGGATTTTTACGCAGTCCGCACCCGCTTTTGCCGCCTCCTCTATAATCCGGTACGCATTTTCAATTTTCCCGGCATGGTTCGCAGACATTTCCGCAATGATGTACGGCTGTCCGGCTGCTATTTTTTCATATAAGTTCATTTTCTCCTCCTGCTTCTGCACATTTCCTGCACCCTGTCCATCGGGTGGGCAGCTTTAGGACAACTGCGCAAGTTTACACGAACTGCTCTCCCACCTCGCAGATGCCCCGGAATGCCGGTGCCAGCTTACTTTTCAGCACTTCTATCAATTCGTCCTCATCCTCTTCCCTGCACGCCTTGTCAAATGCGGTCAATGCGTCATTGACGGCTTCCTTATCCAGCTTCTTTTCCTGTTCGTTCATGACGTCCATCACCTGCTGCAAGACCTCGATGGTCCAGTTTACGCCCTGCACCACCTGCCCGAACACCTCTGAATCCATATCAGAAACTCCGCTGTCAATCTCCTCTGCCAGAATTTCCATGGCATCTGCGAGCTTTTTGTCGTACTGACAGATTGCCTTAATTGCCTCTATCTTATCCTCTCTTGTATATTCTGCCATATTTCCCCCTGTTCTGCGCCTGCCTTGCACGTAATCTTTATTTTTTCATTTCATTCACAGCCGTCACTCAATATCCTCCTTCTGCCCCCTGGTGCAGCTGACAGATATTATGTGACCGTCTTCAATGCACTTTGCCGCCCTTTTACATTTCCTGCATCTCCCTGTATAACAGCTGGTATTTTAACTCCGCCAGTTTCCAGTCCGTTTCATTGTCAATATCCTGCACCTCCAGCTCATCCATCACGAAAGGAATCACTCCGTCCACCATAATGCCCTTCCGCTCCTGATAAGCCTCCGTCCTGTAAAAATAAAACTGTCCACAGTCATGGTACAGCGTTTCCAAGTCCTGTGAGCGCACACTGAAGTTTTCCTTCCATTTCATTTCCAGAAAACCATCCTTTAAGATGTACCCACGCTGCGGCGGATAAGAAAATGCAACCACAGGAAGCACCTCCGCCGCCGTACTTTCCTTTAGTTTCCCGAATGCCTCCCTTAACCGTTCTGCACGTATGAACGGTGCAGTTGGGTAAATACAGGAAAAAAATTCAAATTCCTGTCCTCTTTTCCTATATTCCTCCAGAACCTCCAAAAGCACGTCTGCAGTCGTTGCCGTATCGCTGGCTGCTTTTTCGCTCCGCATAAACGGAACCCTGGCACCGTATTTTTTTGCAATTTCGGCAATCTCCTCACTATCCGTAGAAACCATCACCTCATCAAACACCCCGGAGGAAAGGGCTGCTTCAATGGAATACGCAATAATCGGCTTTCCCAGAAAATCCTTGATGTTCTTTTTCGGGATGCGCTTGCTCCCTCCTCTTGCCGTAATGATGGCAAGAACTTTATTTTCCTTCTCCATTCTGTTTCTCCTGTTTTCACACACTCCGGTATTAAACTATATTATCAACCGGTTTTATGATATCTGCCCCAATTATTTCTGTTCCTGCTGCTCCTCTTTTACTTCCTCCTTCCGAATCTGCTTCGTGCGGATTTCCTCGCAAATCTGGCTGATAAATTCAGAGAGCGGCTTCACTCCTTCATCTCCGGCAAAACGACTCCTGACAGAAACCGTTCCGTCTTCTTCCTCCTTTGCCCCGACCACGAGCATATACGGAACCTTCTTTAATCTGGTTTCGCGGATCTTATAACCAATCTTTTCTGAACGGTTATCCACAGAAGCGTCGATTCCGTTCTTCCGAAGCTCATTCAATACTTTTTCGGCGTATTCTGAATACTTTTCAGATATCGGCAGAACACGTACCTGCTCCGGGCAGAGCCATGTCGGGAATTTACCCGCATATTTCTCAATCAGCCATGCAAGCGTCCTTTCATAGCAGCCCATGGAAGTCCTGTGAATAATGTATGGACGTTTCTTTTCCCCGTCCTGATCAATGTAGTACATATCGAACTGCTCCGCGATGAAACCATCCCACTGAATTGTAATCATGGTATCTTCTTTTCCGTAAACATTCTTTGCATTGATATCAATCTTCGGGCCATAAAACGCTGCCTCTCCCACATCCTCGGTGAACGGGATTTCCAGCTCTGTCATAATGTCCCTTAAATGCTGCTCAGTCTGCTCCCACTCCTCGGCGGTGCCAATATACTTCTCCCGGTTCTCCGGATCCCATTTGGAAAGATGGTACGTCACATCTTCTTCCACGCCGAGCGTCTGTAAGCAATGCTTTGCCAGTGCCAGACAGTTCTTCACCTCCTGTACCATCTGGTCCGGTCTTACGATCAAATGTCCCTCAGAAATCGTGAACTGGCGCACACGTGTCAGACCGTGCATCTCCCCCGAATCCTCATTCCTGAAAAGCGTGGAAGTCTCCCCGTAACGCAGAGGAAGATCCCTGTAGGAATGCTGTGTCGCCTTATATACGTAATACTGGAACGGACAGGTCATCGGGCGGAGCGCCAAAACCTCTTTGTCCTTTTCCTCGTCTCCCAGAACGAACATGCCATCCTTATAATGGTCCCAGTGACCGGAAATCTTGTATAAATCGCTCTTTGCCATGAGCGGTGTTTTAGTACGCACATAGCCCCACTCATTGTCCTCCAAGTCCTCAATCCAGCGTTGTAATTTCTGAATCATTTTGGCACCCTTTGGCATCATGAGCGGAAGACCCTGCCCAATCACATCCACCGTTGTAAAAAGCTCCATTTCGCGTCCCAGTTTATTGTGGTCACGGTTCTTGATATCCTCTAAATATGCCAGATATTCCTCTAAATCTGCCTTTTTATTAAAGGCGGTCCCGTATATCCTCGTAAGCATCTTATTATGCTCGTCCCCTCTCCAGTACGCACCGGAGGATGAGGTCAGCTTAAATGCCTTGATCTGCTTTGTGGACATCAGGTGCGGTCCTGCACAGAACTCAATAAAATCGCCCTGCTGATAGAATGTCAGCGTGTCGGTATCCGGGTGCTCCTCAATCATTTCCACCTTGTACGGCTCGTCACGCTCTGTCATAAGCTTTACGGCTTCCTCCTTTGAGAGTGTATAACGCTCTAACGTGTCGCCTTTTTTGATGATCTTCTTCATCTCCGCCTCTATTTTATCTAAATCCTCCCTGGTCAGGCTCGGCATATCAAAATCATAGTAAAAGCCGTTTTCAATGGCAGGCCCGATGGTCAGCTTTGCCTCCGGGTACAAATTCTGTACTGCCTCTGCCATCACGTGAGCACAGGTATGACGCGATGCCTTTTTGCCGGCATCGGAATCAAAGATCAGGATGTTCAAGGTACAATCCTTCTCTATGACGGTGCGCAGATCCACGACCTCATCATCCACCTCTGCCACGCACGCCACACGCGCCAGCCCCTCACTGATATCCTTTGCAATGTCAATGACGGACATTGCGCTTTCATATTCCTTACAGGAACCATCCTTCAATGTTACTTTCATTTCTTAACTCCTCCTATTTTTTATATTGAAATCAAAATCTGTTACCATTCACAGCTTAACCTTCCAGTATCAAAACACCAAACCGCAAATGCTGCCAAAACCGGTAATAAACGCAAAAAGTCCCCTCCGGCACTCTGCCAGAAGGGACGAATTTTCTCCGCGTTTCCACCCTTATTCAATAAAATGTACCTGTTATATAACAGTCCATACAAATTTATTGCACTTCATTTGACGATAACGGCGTCTGCCGGGCTTGATTAGAGCCACTCCGAGCTGGTCACAGATTACCACTTCCGTATCGGATACTCTCAGCAAAATTCCCGGTGATTCCTAAGATATGTTTTTCTCCTGAAATCACAGCGAACCTGTATCCTTCTCTGTTACAGACTAGCCACCTGTTCTTCTCATCCACGCATTGTAATTATCTTAGTACAGGAACGTGCTTTTGTCAAGGGCGAAAATTACGTTACCACGAAAATCAATTTCGTATTTTTGATATAATCAAAACATAGTGGCAAAAGACGGCGGCGTAAAATCTTGTGAGGGATCATATTCGCCGCCGGTACTTCGCACCTTTGGTGCGTTAGTACCGCTGCGTGCGAATACTAAGCGCGAGCGGATCCCGGAACAAGATATTTACGTCGCCGTCTTTGTTGAAAAATTGATCTTTTGATAATGGTAATTTTCCTTTTTTTTCTCCCATTCTTCCCTCGTAAGC
>CADBMP010000372.1 GCA_902795775.1 uncultured Lachnospiraceae bacterium
GAGTGTGATGCAGACGGAATATGCGGATAAAGTAGATTTGTCGAAGGTACGTTTTTTTATTGGAGATGTCAGGGACAGGGAACGGCTATATCGTGCATTTGAAGGGGTGGATTATGTCATTCATGCTGCTGCAATGAAGCAGGTGCCTACCTGCGAATATAATCCAATGGAGGCAATCAAGACTAATATTCATGGTGCACAGAATGTCATTGATGCAGCTTTGGATAAAGGAGTGAAAAAGGTTGTAGCTCTTTCTACAGATAAAGCAGTCAACCCAATCAATTTATATGGTGGAACCAAGCTGGTGTCTGATAAATTATTTATTGCAGCCAATGCATACAGCGGACAGTGCGGTACTGTTTTTTCCGTGGTACGGTACGGAAATGTAGCAGGAAGCCGGGGGTCAGTAATTCCAATCTGGGAGAAGCTGATTCGTGATGGGAAGAAAAAGTTAGGGGTAACGGATATGCGCATGACGAGGTTCTGGATTACCTTGGAGCAGGGAGTGGAACTTGTCTTTAAGGCAATGGAGGAATCAAAAGGAGGAGAAACCTTTATTTCAAAAATTCCTTCGTTTCATATTGGTGATCTGGCAAAAGCAATGCTGCCGGATTGTGAAATTGAGGAGATTGGTATCCGTGAAGGAGAGAAGCTTCATGAAGTGATGGTGACAAAGGATGATTCCAGAAGCACGTATGAGTATGATAAACACTATATCGTATATCCGGAATACACGTGGCATAAGGGCTGCGATATCCTTCCGGGTGGGAAGAAGGTTGAAGAAGGATTTGAATATAACTCAGGGACAAATACAAAATGGTTAGATGTGGATGGGTTAAGGGAAGCGTTAAAGCATATATAAGAATGATGGTTCTAATATTTCGTTTTGTAATTTTTGCTTCCTTTTGGTCATATTGCTGACGGAAGTTTATTCCGTTGGTGAGATTTGAATTTTATGGAGAAGTGAACAATGGAGTTGGAAACGATTTTGGATTTAAATAAAAAAATTAAGGAAAATATAGCAGTTATTTCCAGATTTCTTTTTTATAATAAAAAACAACAGTATTTTTACGCAAATAAGCAGATGTCCGGATTTTTAAAAAATATTACAAACTTGCTTCCTGAGCTGTCTATACATTTGCCGGAGATCAATGGAGAAGCACCTGTTTTGGAGTTGGAACAGTTTGTGAAGGTACTTCAGCAGCTGCAGGGTGCGCAGGAAGCAAAAGATTATGTCATGCAGGCAGATATTATGGAATTACAGATTTTGCCGGGTTTTATAGCCTTGGAGGAGAGGCTTGCTGCTGCAGCCTGCATGGTGATTGATGAAGAACAGGTGAGGGAAAATGTGTTCTGGTGCCAGAAGAAAAATCCACAGCTTTTGTATTCTCTTTTGTCAGATGCTGTCATCAAAGAAATTCTGTCAGATGAACAAATTTCTGATGCCGGGATGGAACAGCTGGTGCAGACAGTCAACGGGTGTGTGGATAAAGGAGTGGCAGTAGAGGCTACATCTTGTGGATATCCTACCATGGCAGTAAAAAAAGGGGAGAACATATATTATCTGCATACTAATGGGAATATTACAGCGGAGTCGCTGGAACTTGCATGGGAGTGGCTGACACAGGAAAAAGAGGAATATACGTTTTATGGTTTCGGGCTTGGGTATCCTTTTTTGGAAATGTTAAGAATGGATCATAATATTTCTATACGGGTGTTTGAAACAAACAGGGAGTTTTTGCTCATGGCACTCCTTTTTGCTCCTTTGGCTGCTCTTTACCGGACAGAAAGATTTGAAATTATTTATGACCCTACTGGAAATAAAATGAAGCATGAAAAATTGGGGATTTCAGAAGAAACCGGATTTTATGTTTATTATCCGGCATTGAATGGGATAAAAAAAGCTGCCTTAAAAGAGCAGATGGAACTTTATTTTATGGAGGAGGGGTCTGTACGGACACAGTTTCGTGTCTTAAATGGCAATTTTAAAAGAAACAGCAGGGTAAAGGCTTCAAATATCAATGATTTACGGACAAAGATACAGGGAAGGGATGTGTTTCTGGTGGCAGCAGGACCATCTCTGGATCAGAATATGGAGATTCTGAAGAATCGAAAAGAGGAAACGGTTCTTATTGCTGTAGGAACTGTATTAAAAAAAATGTTGAATGCCGGAATTCGACCGGATTTTGTCATTGTGATTGATGGTTACGCAGGAGTACATGCGCAGATTCGGGGAGCAGAGACCTGTGGTGTGCCGATGATATTTCTTTCAACAGTATATAGTAAGGTAACGGAGATATATGAGGGAGAAAAATATATTCTTTGCCAGAGAGGGTTTGCTCCGGCAGAGGCTTTGGCAGAAGAAAACAAATGGGATCTGGTGGAGAGTGGCGGTTCTGTCATAACAACGGCGTTTGATTTATGCTTGCGTTTAAAGGCAGGACGGATTATTTTTGTCGGTCTGGATTTGGCATATACCGGAGCAAAGACCCATGCTTCGGAAACTGCTTTGCAGAGGAAAAATGTTTCGGATACAGGAATTTATGTGGAGGCTGCAGAGGGCGGCAGGATACAGACGGCAAAAAATCTAAAGATTTATCTGGAATGGATAGAAAAGAGGATACGGAACCGTACAGAAGAAGAAAGAGTAATCCCGGTGATTGATGCAACGGAAGGTGGTGCAAAAAAGAAAGGGATGCAGATTATGACACTGCAGGAGGCAGTGCTGTAGAAAAAATCACATAAAAAAACTGCAGGACAGCGAAAGGAGTCTTGCAGTTTTTTTATTATGCGCAGGTGGAACCGGTTTCTCAATTTTCTGTTTTCTTTTGTTCGTAAATTTTTTTATATATTTCATCAATTTTTGTTTCTTCTAATTTTGTATCCAAGAAAAATTCAATCGCATAAAGTGCCTGGGCAACGAGCATTTCCAGACCATTTACGCCGATCATGTTCAGTTCTTTTGCCTGGGCAATCAGTTTTGTTTCCAGTGGATTATACACAACGTCAACGACTGCCTTGCACTTTGGAAAAAGAGTCAAATCCAGAGGGGAAGCATCTGAGTTTGGATACATGCCAACCGGACTGGTATTGGCAATAAAGTCGGCATCCGTATGTTTTGCGAAACATTCTTCATAGGTGATGGCAGAGTCTGTTTTTCTGATATCTACAATGATGATTTCACGTGCACCGGATTTTTTCAAAACGGCGACGACTGACTTTGAAGCACCACCGTCCCCAAGCACGATACATTTTTTATCCTGAACGGTAATGTTATGCTTGTTCAACATATAGAGAAAACCGGAGAAATCCGTATTATGTCCGTAGAGTTTTCCTTCTTTATTTACAATGGTATTTACTGCACCGATGGCTTTTGCGTTTTCATCCATATCAGTCAGAAAGGGGATGACCTCCTGCTTGTAAGGAATCGTAACATTGATTGCCTTGAAATCATGTTTTTCCATGAAGGGTTTAAATTCTTCCTTTGAGAGAGGGCACAGATTGTATGTATAATCTGTAAGCATTTCATGAATCTCTTTTGAGTAACTGTGTCCGAGTTTTTCACCAATAAGACCATAATCCATAATAAAATTCCTCC
>CADBMP010000373.1 GCA_902795775.1 uncultured Lachnospiraceae bacterium
GCAGCCAAAATGCAGAGATTTCTTCCGGGGAGAAAGAGTTGGCACATATCCGGCAGGAAATGGCAGACACGCAGGAGCAGATGGAAAATTATCTGATGCAGGCACAGGAACAGTATGAGCGGTATAAAAAAGTGGCTGTCGGGGAGAGAGGGAGCGAGATGTTCGAGGATATGCTGCAGCTCCGACAGGAGAATGAGGAACTGAAGTTTGAGAACCGGAAGCTGAGGCAGAAACTCCAGAAAGCGTATGATTTCATGAAACAGTTTACGATCAACGGAAAGAATTTGCTGGAAAGATTCCTGGAGAGTATCGGGGAAAAGGTGCAGAGATTTGTGGGGAGTATAGGGAGCAGGCGGTAAGAAAACAGGCAAGCGGGCGAAGTGTGATGTTAAAAAGTCCATGATACAGATACTATGAAAATTTGTGTCATGGACTTTATATTATGTGCAGCGGCACATAGTGAAGTTTTCCGGCACAGCCGGATGTGCCCTGCACAGCGAGCAGGAGGGAAAAAAGCCTATCTCCTGCTCGATTTCAGGTGGCAAATCATTGCTGATTGTGGTAAACTAAGAGCAAGAAAACTGACATCATAAAATACAAAATCGGATGAGAGGAGCAGTAGATGGGGCTGATTGATATAGAGGGAAAGAATTACCTTTCCAACAATGATTTTTTTGCGGATGCATTTAATTTTCTGCTTTATAGTGGAAGACAGGTCATTAAGCCGGAAAATCTGCATGAACTTGACACAACGCAGATTGCGATTCCATATGGAAAAGGGGCAAGAGTACCGACACAGAAGTATCGTGATTTACTAAAGCTATGGTCAGCAATGATGGATGATAAGGCTGTGTATCTGATGTTGGGTGCGGAGCTGCAAGATAAAATCCACTATGCGATTCCGGTCAAGAATGGTCTATATGATATGCTCGGTTATGCAAGACAGGTGGAGGAGGCCAGGCGTTCTTATCGGAAAAAGGAGAATGATAACGGTGAGATGTTTGTAGAAGATGATACTTTGAAGATCAAGCTTACAAGTGAAGAATTTCTGTCCGGATTCCGAAAGGAAGATAAACTGATGCCTATTATTACGGCTGTGGTCTATCTTTCGCCGGAACCATGGGATGGTCCTCTCAGTCTGCATGATATGCTGAAAGTGGAGGATAAAGAACTGCTGAAATTTATCCCGAACTATCCGATCAATCTGATTGCACCGGCAAATATTGATGATAATGATTTTGATAAGTTTCATACAGGTTTGGGACTTGCGATGAAAGTTTTGAAGTATCAGAACAGTACAGTAGATCAGATTCTCACAAGTGACGAACATAAAATTGTAGACAGAAATACAGCTGTTTTTTTGAATAAGGTTGCAAATTTAGGTCTTGAATTTGATGATGAGGAAGGGGATGTTAACATGAATGCAGTAATGGAAAAACGTGATAAGAAAAATGAAGTAAATGGTGCAATTCAGGGAATGCGGATTGCAGGAATGTCTGATAGTGAGATTATTGCAAAAGTGATAGAAAATTTTAATGTTACAAAGGAATATGTCCTTTCATTGCTCTCACCTCAAAAAGCATAGTATAAGCAGAAAAAATTGTCAGGTAATGTAAAATGAATTATAAAAACGTGCTTTTTTGATGATATGAATGAACCTGTTTTGCTTTGGAAAGGTGTATCAGGAAATATCCGGAAAAATGGGAAAGTAGTTACATTAGGCGATGGGCTTGAAAATAAGGAGACAGAAAAAATGCAGATAAAATGTAGCAAATGCGGAAACGCACCAACGGATCAGACAAAGTTTGCATGGAAATGTAATTCCTGTGGAAAAGCATACGGAATGACATTGAGTGCTTTGCAGCAGTTGGAAAATAAATTAAAGTTATCGAAGGATGATATCATGTGTAAAAACTGTGGCAATATTCTGACGGATGGGAAAGAGCAAATTTATTGGAAATGTCAATGCGGAAATCTACAAAGACACACTTTGAAGGATTTTGCAAAAAATGAACCGCAGAAAACAAGCATTACCAAAAAGAATGCATCCCATAAGAATATCCTAAAAATTTTTTTATTTGGTATGTCCATTGTTGTGGTAGGTGTATCCATGTTTTTTGTCGGATTGGCAGTAGGGAGTAGAAAAGCTGAAAAATCCGTAGAACAGCATAATAATATTCAAACTGTTGAAGAAGAGAAAAATCAATCTTCAGAAGTAACAGAAAATACCCCAGAACCAACGAGTACACAAATGCAGACAATGAGTTTTTTGGATTATATTGATATGGAATTTGAAAAATATGATTTTTTGAAAAAAGATTTTGATACAAATAATCGCGATAAGAAAATGATATGTGTCAAAAATTGTATAGAGGATAAAAAATATTTTTTTGACGAATTCTATATTTCTCCAATAATAATATATAATGATGATGGAAAACGTGAATTTACATTTTTTATCTATAAACCAGGTGAGTTATATGCTTTGGGGATAACCTCATTTATTATTAAAAGCAATAGTGCAGCGGTTAACATTAATAATTCTTTTTTGATTGACAATGGAAGATATGGTGGTTACATTATATTTCATGATAATGAAAAGAGTAATCAATATAATCGAAATTATAAAAAAATAAAGGACATATTTTTGGCTTCAACAAATATTTCATGTGAAATAAATGGAAAAGATTACCATATTACTAAGAAGGTTATAAAAGAGTATAGGGAATTTTTCAAGATATATGATCAGATGATTACTACATATAAGGACAACTTGGATTAAGTCGGGGGATACTGCAAAGATGATATGTTGCAATAAGTGTGGTAAAAAGCCGGTTAAGGAAACAAAATTTGCATGGAAGTGTGGTACTTGTGGTAAGGCTTTTGGAACAAATATTGATATTTTAAGAACGATTCAGTTGCGAAAGAAAACATCTCAAACTGCCATATTAAAATGTAAAAACTGTGGTAAATTCATGGATGTGGGCTATGAATATATTTATTGGAGGTGTGGTTGTGGTAATGTCCAAAGACAATTGTTAAAGGATTTTGATGTGGATGCAGGGAAAAAAGTTTCTGCAATGAAACAAAAGGGTAAAGTGGTAAAAAAAATAATTTTACTTTGTGTTTGCGTTATTGTTTTGGTGTTGGGAATTTTTGGAGGTTTTAATCTATACAAACATATTCAGACCAAGCATGAGCAGGAAAAACAAGATAGAATTAATCAACTGATTGCCGATATTGATAAAGAGAAACATATGAAGAACTTTGATAAAGTTCAGTCAGATTATGATGAGCTTTCAGCTTTGGGATATGATATCGGCAATCAAAAGGAAATTATACGATATGAAAGAGAGAATATCCAAGCGGTAGAAGATTTTCTGGCAATGCTACAGGATGTAAATGATAAATTAACTTCCAGAAATTATACATCATTGCGAACATTGATGGACTCTCTAAAATCATCAATGGAAACTTTTAATAATATGGAACTTATGAAGGATTCAGAACTGGCGAATTATATCAAGTTTATGCGAAATAGTGCAGTTTACCAGAATTTATGGAATACATATGTAAATTCTGACACAATAGATTTAGATTATTGGTTAACGAGCAATGGTTATTCTATTGTTTTACAAACAACTATTGATGGCTTATTAGATTTTGATTACCCATATGATAAGACAAAAGGCGGCATTTCTGTTCCTGATTTGGATATTGCGGAAGACGAAGAACCTGTCAAAAGCACTCCGTTAGTTACAACAAAACCAACATTGTCTCCGGCTGAAAGAAAACGGAAGATATTGAAAAAAATTAAGGTTACAGTATATGACAAAAAAATACGGCCTAAAAATTATGATGCAGGACGATACAGTGATTTTATTGAACTTGATTACAAGGTAGAAAATAATACCAAGTATGATATCAAAGGTATAAAAGGGATTTTGCATATAAAAGATCAGTTTGATGAAAAAATCATGGATATTCAATGTGATATATCTATTGGTGTTATTGTTTCCGGAGGGAGTAAATCAAATACAAATACAGGGCTAGATTATAACGAATTTAGACAAGCTCATAATAAACTATATAGTTTAGATTATAGTGATCTTATTTTTGAATACGAAATAGAACAGGTAAATTTTACAAATGGAAAGAAAATAAAAGTTCAATGATTCAAACTTTCCATGTTGAAAGGTTTGGAGAGTTTGAATTACAATTTTGTAAGCGTTTTGAAGAAAACGAGAGTCTTTGGATTGTTGTTATTTGTACGGACAGGGAAGGAATCCATTTCAGAAAGTTATGAGATTGATAGAAATTGGATTGGAATTCAAACATTAAATCACAATGTGGAATTTTCATAGCTTTGTAGACAATTTGATTAGATTATTACACACAGGTTATCATGCAAAAAGTTAAAGTAAAAAAGAAAATGCTTTACGGACTTTGTAGAGCATGATAGTATATATGAAGAAAGTCAAGAAGTGATGTGATAATGGCACAGGCAATGATTAATATTTGCATTGATGAAGAATTGAAAAAGAACATGGAAGAAAACTGTCGGGAGTTAGGTCTGAGCGGGAGATTTTCTTGTTCAAGTGTAAAAAAATTCAGGAAGATAAATATAAGAAATATTAAAAGGATTTGTTGTGAGGGATTGGTAAGCTAGAATCGTTAAAAGAAAATTATAGTGGTTGGTGAGCAGACGGAGTGCTGAGGCAAATTGGATTGTGTATAAAGAGAAGGATGGTGTGATTGTAATAGCGGTATGAAATTGACAGTATGAATAAACAAATATATTATGGATATAATTATTAAATAATATATATTATAAATTTGTAAATGGGGTGAAATATATGAATAAGTTAAATGTTGAAAAGTTATTGAATGAAATTAACCTAAAATGGAAAAATAAAAATTGTCCGATGTGTGGGAATTATAATGAACCCATGATTTAAGACAAAAAAATCATTGATTTTAAGTTGGATTTCTCCTAACATAAGTAATAGAAGGAAGGAGAAAA
>CADBMP010000374.1 GCA_902795775.1 uncultured Lachnospiraceae bacterium
GCAATACTCATGGTTCCTGCTGTCAGGTCTGCCGTGGAAGAAGCGTCATTTCCCATGTCAGAAACATATTCTTTCTTTTTAAACGCATGGGACTTTGGCTGGCCGGAAAACACAGGTTCTCTGGAAACATCTTCTTTCTTTACAGGTACCTGTCCTGCGGAAGACTCATTTTTTCCGGAAAGATACTGTCCAAAGGCATCTGATTTTCCTTCGACTTTGCGGACGTTCTGTGCTGCCGCCGCACCAGTCAGATTTTTTGCAGAGGATGCCATTAAGCTCATTGCATCTACCCTTGCCATTTTTTCACCTCCTTATATTATTTTGTCATGGTAGAAAATGTGTAACTTTCATGATATATGCAATTTCCGCACCATAAATGTTACACTCTATATATCGACCGGATTTGGGGGCTTCCTTACTGTTTTTTTGATTTAATTTCTCTATGCAGGCGTGTGCATAAAAAATCAGCCTATCCTCGTACATAAGCCAGTCCCGGATAGGCTGAAATAATTACACGTAAATCCATTAGTTATTTATTTGAAAACATAGTGCCAAAAGACGGCGGCGTAATATCTTGTGAGGGACCATATTCGCCGCCGGTACTTCGCACCTTTGGTGCGTTAGTACCGCTGCGTGCGAATACTAAGCGCAAGCGTGTCCCGGAACAAGATATTTACGTCCGCCGTCTTTGTTTAAAATAAATATATAGATTTCCGCGTTTTTTACTTCTTCGCTCTCCCGTTCACCGCCGCAATCTTCTTTGTAATCTGTGCGGCAAACGTTGTATCCATTTCCTGAAGGATATTTGCTGCATCACTTTCCTTCATATTTTCCAGGATATCACAGATTAAATCCAGATCCTCCTTCATTTCTGCCAGAATCTGTGCTGCAGAGGCTGCATCCATCTTGGAATACTGCGTAGCAAGCTCCTTTGCCTTTTCTGTGTACTGCAGTTCATCCAGCACCTGTCTGTAAATGCGGTCAGCATTCTCCGGATTGATGCTCTCATAATACTTCCTGTACTCCTCCACAGAAGGAGCATTTTTCGTAAATACCACCTTTTCATCAAACTCTGCCACACGCTTGTTAAATGCTTCCTCCGCATCCTTATATTTCCTGAGTTTCTTCACTTCTGCCTCTAATTGTGCAATGTAATCTGAATTTGCAGTAGTGGTGCCGGATTCAGATTCCAGACGTCCCTCCAGCTCTTTAATCCTTGCATTTGCTGATTTTAATGTGTTATATTTATAATTTCCTTCAGAAGCCTGACGCTCCTCAGATGCTTCCGGAAGAATTTTATTCACGACAGGAACATCTTTCAACACAGGATATAAAACATTGCTTCCTATGCCTCCCACATCCAATTTAATCAGAAAAGCAAATACCGCTAACCAGATGATCACAATTACCAATGCGATCAATGCAGTAACCGCCTTGCTTCCTCCGCTTTCCTGCTCCACTGGAGAGATTTCGTCTTTGTTCTTTTTTGCCATGATGTTTAATCCTCGCTTTCCTCTGCGTTTTGATACCGGAAACTGACAAGCTCATCAACTTCCTTCCGCTCTGCCTTTTCTAATTCCATTAAAAAATTTTCAAACGCTTTTTCTTTCAGCTTTTCAAAGGTCTTTCTTTCTTTCATTGCCTCATTCATCTTTTCCCTGGCAAGCTCTACCCTCTGCTCCTGCTGTCTGATTACGATTCTCTGAAGGCTCATGTTATATTTAACATTTTCCACGCTGTCTTCTAATACTTTAATCTGTCTTATAATCAGGTGATCCTGGACAGCATCCGTAAGCCTGAGCTGGAATCCTTCTTTCCGCTGACGCATAATCTCCAGTTTTTCCTCTTCCTCACGAAGCCTTACCATTTCCATTCCAAATTCTGCTTTAGCCTGCGTTTCCAGCTTGACTTTGATAGATAAGATACCCTCCAGTTTAAATTTAAACTTTGCCATACCCTTTATCACTTTCCTGCATAATCTGCAGCCTTGAATCTAAAATCCACTATACTCCTGCACCTGCAGCTTCCTCAAAAATAGCTTCAAGTGCCGCAATTTCTTCAGGAAAATCATATTTTTCATATGTTTCCTGCATCAAAAATGCATTGACTGCATCAATCTTTGATAATGCAAAATCAATTTCCCTGTTTGAACCGGGCTTATAAGCACCAATATTTACTAAATCCTCCGCTTCTGCATATGTTGCCAGCACATTTCTTAAAAGCCCTGCCTTTTTCTTGTGCTCATCCGCAGCAATACTTGACATGACACGCGAAAGGCTCTGAAGCACATCAATCGCCGGATAATGATTTTTATGTGCAATCTTTCTGTCCAGCACAATATGGCCATCCAGAATACTTCTTGCTGTATCCGCAATCGGCTCATTCATATCATCCCCATCCACTAAAACCGTATATAATCCGGTAATGGACCCTTTTTCTGAACAGCCTGCGCGCTCCAAAAGCTTTGGCATTTCAGAATAAACACTTGGCGGATATCCTCTGGAAACCGGCGGTTCCCCGGATGCCAGACCAATCTCCCTCTGTGCCATGGAAAAACGCGTCAACGAATCCATCATCAGAAGAACATCTTTTCCCTGGTCCCTGAAAAACTCCGCAATGGCAGTGGCTGTTTTTGCCGCTTTATTACGAATCAAAGCCGGTTTATCCGAAGTTGCGACCACGACAACAGAACGCGCCATGCCCTCCGGTCCCAAATCCCGTTCAATAAATTCACGAACCTCCCTGCCACGCTCTCCAATCAAGGCAATTACGTTGATATCTGCTTTTGTATTTCTGGCAAACATTCCAAGGAGCGTACTCTTTCCCACACCGGAACCGGCAAAAATACCAATTCGCTGTCCTTTACCAACTGTAATTGTCCCATCCACTGCTTTTACACCAAGTGGCAATACCTCATCAATAATCTTTCTTTTCAAGGGATCTGGCGGCTCTGCCTCTACGGAATACTTTTCTGAGCCGGATGCCCATTCAATGGGCATATCATCAATCGGACGCCCCAGACCATCTAACGCTCTGCCCAAAAGCTCATTTCCTACTTTAATCTGAAGCGGAGCATGTGTGTTTTCCACGCGGCTTCCAAGTCCCACTCCTCCGGTATGCTCATAAGGCATAAGTAAAATTCTGTCATCCCGGAATCCCACGACCTCTGCATTGATGACATGATTGCTCCCTTTTACAATAATATGGCACAGATCATTCATTTTTGCATCCGGTCCAATGGACTCCACCGTAAGACCCACCACCTTTGCGACCTTTCCCAGACGCTTTTCGTAGGACTGTTCCAAAAGCATATTATATTTTGAAATATCAATATCTGCCATAAGGATTCCTCTCTATCCTGCTAATATACCAAAAGCTTTACCTGCTCCTCTAAATTCTCCAGTTCAGAATCCAAACTGCAGTCAATAATCTTATTGTCAGTTTCAATGATGCACTGGTTCTCTGTCAGGCTTTCATCCTCTACAACATCAAAGGAAACAACATCCCTCACCAATGTTTTCAGGGTGTTCTTCTTTGCCGCAACAAGTGCGATATCCTGTCTGGATACCCGCAGCACAATCGAAGATGTTTTCCCCACGTTACGGACCGCATTTCCAATCAGATATAAAATGACTTCTTTTTTATCTTCACAGATTACGCCAGTCAGCTTCCGGACCAGCGAAACCACAAGATTTGCAAAGACCGGCTCTAAATTCTTCTTTTCATTGTCTAAATCTTCAAATCTCTGTCTGAAATCCTCCTCCAGTTCTTCCCGTCTGCTGTTATATTCTGCCTGATACTGGGCTTTTGCCTCCTCGGTTCCCTGCACAAAGCCTTTCATTCTGGCATCCTCTCTGATTCTTTCCGCATCTGCATGTGCAGCAGCCAGAATCTGCTCAGCATTTGTTCTGGCATCCTCCAGGATTTCCTCCCGTTCTGCTTTCATACGCTCTGCAAATACTTCATAATCTTCTTCACTTATATCTTCTCCGAAATCTTCTTCATCTTCTTCCGCCATATGCTTTGAAAAGGACAATATTTCTCCAGAATCCTCATCAATATGATCCATAGAGCTCATATCGAAGGGCTGGAAACCAGAACCTTCCTCTTCCTCTGCAGACTGATCAAAAATGGACGGAATAAAAGCTTCCACATTTTCATCTGAATCAATTTTACGAACCTTGGACGGATCCACACTAAAATAAACTGCTTTTATTAAATTAGACAACGATCTCGTCACCTCCACCTCTGGAAATAATAATCTCGGCAGAATCCTCTAATTTACGTATGATATTAACAATTTTCTGCTGTGCTTCCTCCACATCCTTCATACGAATCGGTCCCATGAAGTCCATATCTTCCTTGATCATGGTTGCCAGACGGGAGGACAGGTTGCTGAAGATCAGATTCTGTACTTCCTCATTCGCACCCTTCAATGCCACAGCAAGCTCGTTATTATCTACATCACGAAGCACACGCTGTACAGAACGGTCGTCCAGTGACAAGATGTCTTCGAATACGAACATCTTCTTTCTGATTTCGTCTGCAAGCTCTGGATCTTCGATTTCCAGACTTTCCATAATATGTTTTTCTGTTCCGCGGTCTACGGTATTTAAGATATCTACGATAGAATCCACACCACCGACCACAGTGTAATCCTGATTTACCAAAGATGCTAACTTCTGTTCCAAAACTTTCTCCACTTCCTTTATCACATCCGGTGAGGTTCTGTCCATCTGTGCAATTCTCTTTGCTACATCTGTCTGCTTGTCCGGCGTCAGCCCGGAAATAATGAGAGATGCCTGACTTGCTGACAGATAGGATAAAATAAGTGCAATCGTCTGAGGATGCTCGTCCTGAATAAAGTTCAAAAGCTGACTTGCATCTGTCTTTCTGACAAACTCGAACGGACGAACCTGTAAGGAAGCGGTCAGCTTTCCAATGACATCCTTTGCACGTTCTGAACCAAGTGACTTTTCCAAAAGATCCTTTGCATAAGTGATACCACCCTCTGCAATGTACTGCTGTGCCAGACAGACCTCATAAAATTCATCCAAAACAGCATCTTTCATTGCAGGAGATACACTGTGCGTATTTGCAATTTCAAGCGTAAGCTGTTCAATCTCGTCTTCTTTTAAATGTTTAAAAACATTTGCAGATTTTTCCGGTCCAAGCGTAATGAGCAGAATGGCTGCTTTTTGTACACCGCTGATATCCTCCACTTTCGCCATATTGTTTTCTCCCTTCCTTAATTTTATCCTGTTTCTCCAGTCCTTACAAGCCAGTCCTTACAGACCCATGCAGCAGAAACCGGAAACAAATCTATTCTCCCCATGAATCATCATTCAACCAGTTCCTGAGAAGCTGGGCCACAGCCTCCGGATTTTCATCCACGAATTTCTCAATCATCCTTCTGGTTTCAGACTTATCACTAAATTCAATATCCTCCAAAGACTGGTTTTCTTTCGTAGTAGCAAGGAGTGATTCCACGGAAAGCTCCGGTTCCTCCTCTTCCACCTTCACAGGTGCCGTTCCACGAATGACCACGAAGATAAGGAGTGCAACAATCAATACCGCCAGTATGATCATCAGATAATCTGCCAGCGTTTTTCCGGTATCGATTTTTTCCACAAACTTAGGAACTTCATAAGCTACAGAAGCAATCCTGTCTGCTGAAATACCGGTGGCAAGCGCCACCAGATTGATTTCATCATCTGTCAGGGCAATGGTCTGACGTTCATTATTTGCTGCTATAAATTCCTCGAACGTCTGGTTTCCAAGTGTTCCATCTGCCTCAAGCTGGGCTTCGTCATATACATGGTAACGAAGTGCCACAATTCCCAATGAGGATTCGTCATACTGTACCGTAGGCGTTTCCTGCTTGATATTTTCAATGGTTTCATCTGTTAAAAGATTCTGTAATTTCTGAATTTCCAGCTTTCTTTTACTGTTTTCCATCTGCAGCATCACGTCTGTATCATCATCATTTGATGCCGTTCCCGGTTCACCACCGGAGCCGCTTCCACCCTCAGACTTATAAGTATATAAATTTGTCGGGTATCCGTATTCACGGCCTTCTGCAACAGAATAGGTCTTCGAAAGCCTTTCAACCTTTTCTGAATTTAACCGGATGCCGCCGGTTCCCACCTGAATCTCATCATATCCGCTCTTTATTAAAAGCTTTGTCACATTTTCTGCAGTCTGCTTTTTTAATTTTTCTGCAAACTCTGCAGCACCACCTGTAAAATTTCCACCAAGGGAATCTGCCGTTGCACCGTTATAAAGACAATTTCCATCCGAATCATTGATGATGACATGCTTTGCATCTGTCCCGACGCTGTTCGCCAGCCAGTTCGCCAGTGCTACCGCCGTTTCATCCGTAAGGTCATCCTTTTTTGCCTTGTTCACCACAAGCCTTGCGGTTACAGAGGTATCGTCTGCCTCATCCAGCACGCTGTATGTACTTTCCGGAACACTGATGAATACATTTGAGCTGTCCACAAAGGAATAGCCGTTCAAACTTTTCTCAATGGAACTCTGAAGTGCCAGAATCCTTTTCTGGCTTTTTTCATTTTCTGTGGTGGACATGGAATTATCAAATGCCTTGTCCCAGGTATAACCCCTTTCTGATAGTCCATTTTCACTCATGGCATAAAGTGCCCTGGACATATCACCTTTATGTACATAAAGGGTCAGACCGTCATCTGATGTATCATAGGAAATTCCCTCTCCGGCAAGTGCTGAAGCCATATCCTTCGCATCATCAATATTATTGTACCTCTGAAACTGCATCCAGACCGGTCTTGATACAAAATACGCAGTCAGCCCAATAGCAAGCAAAACAACACAGATAACAGCAATTATAATTGTTTTCTGCCTGCTGGAATATTTTTTCCAAAACTCCACGAGCCTTGTTGGAATTTGTTTGATTCTCTCTTGCATAACATACTCCCCTAACGATTTTCTTTTCTATGCACAGACCCTAAAAGCAGGGCCGCGCTATACAGACAACCCGCACAGCATGGTGTGCAGCCCTGCCCGAAGTGCTTTGATTACCTTCAAAGTAACTAACCGATTAAAACTGCATATTCATCAGTTCTTTAAAAGCCGAAACCAGACCGTCCCTCACTGCAACTGTGTACTGCAGGGAAATGTTTGCTTTTTGCTGTGCAATTTGAAGATCATGGATACTGTCTGTTTCCCCCATCTCAAATTTCAATTCCTCCACCTCTGCTGCATTACTATATGCATTTGTCTGATTGATAAGGTTTACTGCAGACTGGAATACAGAATCAAACGCGGTGACCTGCTCATCCTCCGCACTAATAAGCATGGAATCAGAATTTTTGACCAGCTCTGAAGTTATCGTAGGCGGTTGAAATGCGGCATCAAAATTGATTTGCGAAATATCTGACATAGCCATCGTAAAGCTACCTCCACTTTATTTTTTTGATACATATAATTTATAAGAAAAATACAAAAAAATCAAATGTATTATTTACCAATCTCAAGTGCCTTAAGCTGCATGGATTTTGATGCATTAAAGGCAGTTACATTTGCTTCATAGGACCTGCTGGCATCTATCATATCCGTCATTTCCGTTACGGTATTCACATTTGGATACATGACATACCCATCCTCATTTGCATCCGGATGTGTCGGGTCATATACCAGCCTTCCCACTGTTTCCTTATCCTCAATGATGTGTGTGATCTTCACGCCCTTTCCCACATGTCCTGCCGTTCCTAAAAGCGTTTCATGAAAAGAAGGGTAATCTTTTTCTTCAAAGATGACAGATTTCCTGTTATATACATTTCCGTCTGCATCCCTTGTTGTATTTACATTTGCAATATTTTCTGCAATAATATCAAGCCTTGTCCTCTGGGCAGTCAGACCAGAGGCACTAATGTCCATTCCCGAAAAAACTCCCATAATTTACCTCTCTGTTCTTTTTGTATTTACGGCCGTCCCGCCCCTGTCTGTAAAAAACAATCTCAGGCGGTACAAAGACTACAGTTACATGATGCTACCCACCTGCTTTTATCCCGGCATCTTTGTTACAGACTTCAATCTGCTAAATTCCTGAGATACTGAATCAAGCATGGTATAATACTTTATCTGGTTTTTGGCAAGCTCTGCACTTTCCGTATCTATGTCAACATTATTCCCGTCAATACGGTAGCTGACATCTTCATATTCGGTATAAGTGGTTGCAAACAGCTCGTCCATATCTACATTTGCGACTTCCCTGTCTAAATCATCCGTATAGCCGATTGCTGCCATCAGATGATCTTCAAACTGGACATCTTTTCTCTTATATCCCGGTGTGTCAACATTTGCAATATTATTAGATATAACAGAATTTCTGGTCCAACTGGCATCCAGGCCCTTTTCCAATACATTGATGTAATTAAATGCCCCTGTCTTGACCATGACTAGCTCCTTTCTGCTTTATTTTCCATGAAACATAACCACATGACGATAAACCCGGATAAAAACAGGATACAGGCTTATCGTATATACTCTTTGCCTAATCATACAAATATAATTATAGAGAAAATCTGATAAATTACAAGAGGAAACTAAAAAAAATTAAGATTTTATAAAAAATTACATTTGCCATTTACGTCCGGAGGCGAAATCATAACACAAATTTTATTGAAAGCTTTTAAAAAAAAGTTCATTTTTTATCTTCACATAAGTCCCTTTTTTCCCTGCCGAGCGGGTCTCAATCACTCCCGCACCCGCACATTTTTTCAATGCATTTACAAGTATAGAGCGTGTAATGCCCTCACGTTCCGAAAGCCGGCTGGTGACAAGCAGGGCTTCCCTGTTTCCTCCCAGTTCCCCGAAAACAGCAAGCAGTGCCCGCCTTTCTGATTTGGAAAGCGTATGATATACCGAAGTCACCTCGTGCTCTTTTCTGCTTTCTTCTGTAAGCTCCTCGGATACGGAACGCTGCATTGCCAGACCGATCACCACCGCCGCATATTCATTCAGAATCACGTCATCTATGGAAAAGGCTTCCTCCGTCCGGTATGCTAACAGTGAGCCAAGCCTTTCCCCGCCCATGCAGACCGGCGTAACCATCACATGATAGATTTCTGCCACCGACACCCCTAAAATGCTTAAATTCACATTTTCATTTGTAGATAAAATATCCATCAGGCGGTTCTGCAACTTCGTATCAATATGCTCCCCATACAAGGAACTCTGCATGGAATCTATCACCGGAATTTCCTTTCTTTCCATAACACCAAGAATTTTTCCCTTGCTGCTGGCCAAAACAACATTTGCAGCAAGTGTTCCCGATAAAGTCTGGCAGAACTCTTTAAAATCCACCACGTTCTCTTCCTGTTTATTCAACAGCCTGTTGATTTTTCTTGTCTTGTCCAGCAGTTCTATACTCATCTTTTTGTGTCTTTCACTCCTTACCCGTTATAGTCCCGTTCTGTCCCGGTCCGTCAGCAGATATGCTTTCCGGAACCGGATACAGACCAATGAAAACAGCAGGCTATTCCTCTGTTTTTTCCAGTTTTTTTACAAAACCGCATTTTTCGTCCATACAGACCAGCTTGTTTCCTTTTTCCACCATTGCACCGCCACAGTCCGGACATTTTTCTGCTGACGGTTTCTGCCACGACATAAAATCACAGTCCGGATAACCAATGCATCCGAAGTACCGTCTTCCCTTCTTTGTTTTCCTTCCAACAATATCCTTTCCGCATTTTGGACAGGACACCCCGATTTTTTCCAGATACGGCTTTGTATTTCTGCATTCCGGAAATCCCGGACATGCCAGGAATTTTCCATGGGGACCATATTTGACCACCATATTCCTGCCGCATTCCTCACAAATGACATCTGTGACCTCATCCTCTATCTTAATCTCTTCCAGCTCCTTATGTGCAGCCCTGACTGCTTCGTCCAGGTCAGGATAGAAATTTTCCACAACGGTCTTCCATTTAACAGAGCCATCCTCCACCCGGTCCAAAAGTCCTTCCATATATGCCGTAAAATTGACATCCACAATACTTGGAAAGGATTTTTTCATGATAGCATTCACGACCTCGCCAATTTCTGTAATATACAGATTTTTCTTTTCTTTTGCCACATACCTTCTGTTAATGATGGTAGAGATGGTCGGCGCATACGTACTTGGTCTTCCAATTCCCAGCTCCTCCAGGGTCTTGACCAGGGAAGCCTCTGTAAAATGTGATGGCGGCTGCGTGAAATGCTGCTTTTCATCAAAGGATTCTGCAGATACGCTTTGTCCGGATACCAGTTTTTTTGACAGCACCTTCTTTTCCAGCTTATCCTCGTCTGTCTGATAAATGGAAAGATAACCGGAAAAATCCACCTTAGATGCTGACGCAGTAAAACGGTATTTGTCTGTATCAATTTTAACCGTTGTCGTCATTAAAACCGCCGGTGCCATCCGGCTTGCCAAAAATCTTCTCCAGATAAGCTGGTACAGACGGAACTGATCCCTGGAAAGCTCATCCTTTACAGAAGCAGGCGTAATATCAATATAGGTCGGACGTATGGCTTCATGTGCATCCTGTATTTTTTTATTTTCCTTTGTGTTTTCCACATCCTCTGCCTGAAAATCATCTCCATAATTTTCTTTGATATATTCCCTTGCCGCTGCCCTTGCCTCCTCTGAAATACGTGTAGAATCTGTACGCAGATACGTAATCAGTCCCACTGTCCCATGTCCCTTTATTTTTACGCCTTCATAAAGGCTCTGTGCAATACGCATGGTTTTCTGCGTGGAAAAGTTCAGGGTCTTTGCTGCCTCCTGCTGAAGCGTGCTCGTGGTAAATGGCAGGGGGCTTTTCTTCTTTCTTTTGCTGTCTTTGATATCTGAAATTTCAAAAGAGGAAGTCTTTAACTCATCAAGAATCTTTTTTAACTGTTCTTCATTCTCAATGGTCATCTTTTTTTCCTTTGTGCCGTAAAAATCAGCTGTCAGCTTCTTTTTTTCTCCGGAAATTTCAAAGTCCGCCGAAAGTGTCCAATATTCCTTCGGGATAAAGGCTGCAATTTCCTCTTCCCTGTCCGCAATGATACGGAGAGCAACAGATTGTACGCGGCCCGCACTTAATCCCCTTTTCACCTTTGCCCAGAGGACCGGACTGATTTCATATCCCACCAGGCGGTCAAGCACCCTTCTTGCCTGCTGCGCATCCACCAGGTCCATATCGATTTCCCTTGCCTGTTTAATAGACTGTCTGACTGCATTTTTGGTAATCTCATTAAAAGTGATCCTCTTTGTTTTTTGGGGATCTAACCTTAATGCCGCCAGAAGATGCCACGAAATGGCCTCTCCCTCCCGGTCGGGGTCAGTTGCCAAAAAAATCTTATCTGCCTTTTTTACTTCCCTTCTGAGTTTTGCAAGAAGTTCCCCCTTCCCGCGTATGGTAATATATTTCAACTCAAAATCATGCTCCACGTCAATCCCAAGCTGGCTTTTTGGAAGATCGCGCACATGACCGTTTGAGGCTACCACCTCATACGTAGTTCCTAAAAACCTTTTAATTGTCGTTGCCTTTGACGGTGACTCCACAATCACAAGATTTTTTGCCATTTCTTTTCCCTGCCTTTTCCTGTTTTTTCCTTACGGATGAAAAGCCCTGTTACCTGCCTGCAGCTTTCAACCTTATATCTTCAAAATAAAATAATTGTTGCCGACCATCTTTGCCACTCCCTTTTTTTGCAGGGAAAACAGCGTTTCCATAAGCTTTCCGGGACCAATATCCAGTTCCGCTGAAAGCTCTGAAATATGAATCGGTTCCAAACTTAAACTAGCATACACCATTTTTTCTGTGGTTTCAAGCAAAATATTTGTTTTTTTCTTCCGTTCCACCATATCCATATCCAAGTAAATGCCCAGTCCGTCCAAAATATCCTTTACATCCGTCACAAGCACCGCACCAGATTTTAACAATTCATTTCCACCCTCATACTGCGGATCGCACATCATTCCGGGTACCACAAAAATTTCCCGTCCCTGTTCCAGGGCACATTCCGCAGTAATCAGGGAACCGCTTTTTTTTCTTGCTTCCACAATGAGCACACCATCCGAAAGGCCGCTGATGATCCGGTTTCTGATTGGAAAATGTGCAGGAAGCGGTGGTGTCCCAAGTGGATATTCAGAAATCAATCCGCCATTTTCCTGTATTTTCATATACATTTCTATATGGCTTCTTGGATAACAGATATCCACCCCTGTTCCAAATACAGAAAATGTATGCCCCGTTTTCCAGTTGACCGCTCCTTTCTGCGAACAGATATCAATGCCGTATGCCAGACCGCTGATGACCTGGACTCCGTTTGCTGCAAGCTCATACCCAAGCTTTTCTGCAATCTGCTTTCCCGCACCGGTTGCTTTTCTTGCTCCCACAACTGCTACAGAGGGAAGGGTAGCGGAAGGAAGCTTTCCTTTATAGAACAGGCCGAACGGGGCATCCGGGATATTTTTCAGCTTTTCCGGAAAATCTGCCTCCTCCCTGTAAACAAAATGAATCCCTTTTTTCGTCATGGCTTCATAATCATTTTGTATTGTTTTTATGTTTTTATTCTCCAATATTTTTTCTGCCAAAAGACTGCCCTTAAAATTCCCGTCAGGCTCCGGAGCCTTCCTCTGTATGGCATGCTCCAGTGTTTTCCTTTCTGCATAAAATATTTCTTTACAGGTTCCAAATTTCTTTAAAAGCACCTGTATGTGATGCGGATAAATTCCAGGAAGGCTGCACAGCCAGAATGCATAAAAACGCTCCGTATTTTCATTTAATTCCATCATAAGCATCTCCTCCCCTGAATTTTTTGTCGAACATCCGGTACAGAACTGCCTCTGCAATATGCAGAAGCCCAATCTGCCCGGACTGTTCCAGATCGGCAATGGTCCTTGCGACCTTCAAAAGTTTATGATATACCCTGGCGCTTAATTCTAAAGAGGAGAAAATTTCAGAAAGATACTCCTCTGCTTCTTTTGTAAGAGGACAATACGTTTCTAAAAGGTTAGACGGTATCTGTGCATTATAAAAAAAATTTTCCTTCCGGTACCGTTCTTTTTGAATTTCATATGCCTGAAGCACCCTGTTTCTTAACTGCTCTGAAGATTCTCCCTCTTTTTTTTCTTTTTTCTCTCCCGTAAAAAAATCATGATACTTTAACGGCTGCATTTCCACACAAAGGTCGATCCGTTCTAACATAGGCCCTGAAATTTTATCCAGATAGCTGCGTATCTGCTTTTCGGTACAGATGCAGCGTCTTCTGTCCGGATAAAAACCGCATCTGCATGGATTTGTGGCAGCTATGAGCTGACACTTTGCCGGATACCTGTAGGTTCCCTCTGTTCTTGCAATATGGACATATCCTTCCTCCAGAGGCTGCCGTAATACTTCTATGGTTTCTCTTTTAAACTCTGCCAGCTCATCCAGGAAAAGGACGCCTCCGCTTGCCAGACTGATCTCTCCCGGCTTTGGAATATGCCCGCCGCCGGTCAGTGCCTGCTTTGTAATGGTATGATGCGGCGACCGGAAAGGCCGTTTTTTTACAAAGGGCATTTCCTTTGACAAAAGCCCTGCCACACTGTAGATTTTGGAAACCTCCATCTGTTCTTCAAAGGTCATTTCCGGCAGGATTCCCGGAAACCGCTTTGCAATCATGGTCTTTCCGGAACCGGGAGGTCCTGACATCAACAGATTATGCCTGCCTGCTGCCGCAATGAGCACTGCCCTCTTTACAAACTCCTGCCCGCAGACATCTTTAAAATCCAGAACAAAGCCGTCTTCCTCCAATGCATAATCCTGTTTTGTTTCCTCTTTTTCTTCTAACACTTCCTTTTGTAAAATCAAAACAAGCTCTTTTAAACAGGACACGCCCACCACATGCATGCCCTCCACAATACCGGCCTCCGGTACATTGCCCTTTGGAACCACGCACCACCGGATTCCCTTTTCATAAGCGGTATAGACCATTGGAAGAACACCATGAACTTCTTTCACACCTCCTTCCAGACCCAGCTCACCGATAAATAATATTTTGTTTACATACTCTTGGGAAAAATAACCGAATGCAGCAAAAACAGAAACTGCAATGGCAAGATCATAACCTGTGCCGTTCTTTTTGATATCAGCCGGCGAAAGATTCATTGTAATTTTCTTGGGCGGAAGGTAAAAGCCTGCGTTCTTCATGCCAATCTGCACACGTTCCCTTGCCTCTTTTACCTCAGAAGAAAGAAACCCGACCAAAGAAAAACCGGGCAGACCATTTGAAACATCTGCCTCTACACGTATCAGGCAGCCGTCAATCCCATAAACGGCTGCACAAAATGAAACACCAAACATAAAACTCCTTTCCGACAAAGGAGCTCCTTAAACACACCTTCATTATAAAAAAAAACAGAAAATAAATCAATATAAAAAAACAGAAAATAAATCAATAGACTATTTATCCAGTATCTTCTTGATTTCCTCCATAAAGGTGCCGACATCCTTAAATTCACGGTAAATGGAGGCAAAGCGCACATAGGCGACAGGATCCAGCTCCTCTAAATATTTCATGACAAGCTCGCCAATATAATTGCTTTTGATTTCCCTGACCCCCAGATTAAAGATTTCTGCC
>CADBMP010000375.1 GCA_902795775.1 uncultured Lachnospiraceae bacterium
TACTATGCTCTGAAAATAAATCCTGAAAATGCTCAGATGCTCAATGTAGTCATCGACTGACAAATAGTTCAACGAAATATACCGATAGTAATCAAATATGTCCTGTCTCATACCAGCGAAAGCCGCAGTTCCACTGAACACAAAATACTTTGTCTCAGCCTGTTCATTTACCTTTTCAAAGGACTTATACGCATCCTGAAAAAGAGTATACGCAACATTAAATGTATATAAATCCTTAAGTACCTTATTTGATTCTCCTAAGTCCGGAAGACTGTTAAACATTTTATCTAAGCTGATAGATTTCATTTCATCTTTTATAGTTTCTGCTTCGTCAGGATCTACTCCACGAAAATAACCATTACTCGCTGTGATTGTTTTTCCTATGATATGACAATTAAATTCAGCAATAAAGCATTTTGCATATTCCTGTCTCTTGTAATACACTCCCTTCGCATTTTTATAACAGTTGTATGCAGCAAGAGTATTGCCCAAAATAAACTGAATATATCCCTGCTCCATGTATAATTCCGGACAGATCACCGAAAGATGTTCACCGTTCTCTTTCGCAATCTTTTCTAATTCATCAAAATTGAATTCATCCATATATTTTATCCAACCGGGTCTATCCATTCCTGACAAAGGAATGAAAACTCTAAGCCATCTAGCCGCAGATTTCTTTTGTGGTAAATGAGCCTCTAAACAAATAATATTTGACTTACAAAGCACATCAAGAATCTGTCCTATGAACTTCTGTTTCGCCTGATCAGGTTTGAAATCCTTAAAATATTCCTCAGCCCTCTTATTATTTTCCTCACATTTTTTCGTTATCTCATCATCTGACTTAGGTTCAAAGCCCTCTGGCATCAATTTTTCGGACAATTCAATATTCTTTCCCATCCTAATCCACTGTTCATATGCAAGTGATTTAAAAATGAACTTTGTCTCATCATCCGAATTTTCTATCAAATCATCAATTGTCAAAGTTCCATTATCTACCCATATTCCAGCATTACGCAATGCATTGTTCACATATTTCCGACTCGCATAATTCATAGATTTAAACGGTCTGAGTTCATTATATAAACGAGCGAGCTTATCAGGTTCATCAGCTTCCAGAAGCCACTTAAGCATCCAAGACAAATTATCTGTGAGCGTACCTTTGCCATACTTCTCCTGCAGCTGTACAGAGGCATATAAAAGATTAATTCCAAAATTTTTGAAATACTCAGCTTCATTCACATCATATGCCTTACCAGATTCAATCAGATAAGCACGCTGGAAATCTCCACCAAGAATATCTTTCACCCATGAAAATATAAGCTTCAGATCGGGGTCATTAAAAGAATAGCCAATAAACAGCACAACTTTTGTACCTATCAAAGACTTCACATAATTCTCTATCAGCTTGAAGTTTCTGCTATATGCAAGATAATCATCCTCTTTAAGGACAAAATTATCGTTCTCAAAATCCCCGTGCATCTTAATCAATTCCCTGCCACCCCTGCGATAAGGCAAATCAGCATCTTTGCTCACAATGGATAAAATCCGGCCATTATCCTCAGCGGCCTGCTCAATAAGATGATCGTAATTTGTGGTAATAATCGTTTCAGCATCGAACTCAATAATCTTATCATGTATCTCATTCTTCACGAGATAGTCCCCATGCCGGAATATCTCACGCATCAACTGCGTGTACTCTTTCTTTCCTCGCGCATTAAAATAATACTGAGGGATGCGAAGATAGTCTAACTGCTCATCGTTAATGGATAGTCTGTCAGCAATCACCCTTATGGCAGCTCCCCAGGTCGGCATTCCTGATGCAATAGAAGCTCCCGCACCTACAAAAAGCACAAGCTGATGGTTATCCATCGCCTGCCTGATAATCTGCTTGGACTCTTCATATTGATTACGAAGATTTTTATCATTAATCATTTTTAGTACCTCTTTTTAAATTATTGGATCAAATTACGCTCCATCTTCTGTATATGAAGCTTTTTTATTCATATCACTTTGCTGCAGCAACGATCTTCGTTTAAAAGAATCATTTGGATACACGAAGCCAAGCTTGTTCAAATATGCCATTTCAGCTTGAAATTTCTCTGTATAAGTCTTAATCGAAGTAAGCTTATTTACAAGCTTACTTTTTATTGAATCAACTCGTCCTAAAAATAGGTTCTATATGGCAGCAGAGTCTATTGATTAGTCATTGATTTTTCTTTCATTTCTATTTCATTTTTATTTCTTAAAATACTTACACTCCCCTATATAACCTATACTTCTTCCCTTTATTTGTCCCCTCCGCTTCAACCACTTTTAGTTTACACAACTTATTCATATATCTTCTAACCGTAGATGCCGGTATTTCCGTTATGCCAGCCATAAGCGTAGTAGTCACATACTCCCGGCTTTTCAACTGCTCCATAAGTAGATTTAAAAATGTCTTTTCTTTCTCATTTAATTTATCGCTCATTTTATCGCTCAGTATTTCGCCCATTTTATCGCTCATTTTCTGATCATCTGCCTTTTGAGCAATAAAATCTGTCGCTTGTCCCACTTGCAGATTTGCGACATGATCAATCGGAATGTTGATCTTAAATACATTATCTTCAATAAAGGTCGGTGTTCCTCCCGAGTAAAGCTTTGTATATTTATTTGTATTTCTCATGCCGGAGCCAAGTTCATCAGCATAACCGATTTCTCTGAACACTTTTGATATGGTAGGATTTTTAGGAAATGCTTCAAATTTATTTAGTTCCAATTCCCCATGCCCATGTGGTAAATTACTGTTCTCAGTATAGATATTATCCCTTTCAATCACAAACTTGGCAGAATAGGCATTTGAATAATCCCTGTGTGCTAAAATGTTGGAAATAATTTCCCGTAAAATTTTATCTCTGGCACTAACACTCTGATCCCCATCAAGCACAAAAGCATCATTCAAATGTTTCTTTCCAAAATCCATCAACCTGCGAAAACTATCTATTAAATTAGTGATGACAACCTCTCTATCATCATAACGATCCATATTTTTCACCCTGTAAATCGCATCCGTTTTATACTGTGGAAGCACGGACATGATCGTACTGTCTTTTCCAAATAATAAGATAGCTGCAATCGTTATGCCTTCTTTTCCTGTATCCGGATCAGTCAATATGAGTCCTGAACTTCTCAATATTTCTTCTTCGCTCATATCTGCCCACGGATGGTTATCGACCCTGCTCACCGCCATCTTCTTAGCCCTTTTAATCAACTCAAAATCCAAAAATTCCAGACTCAAATTAGGATATACTTTATTTACGAAATACGTACTTTGTTTTCTCGCATACATTTTATATACTAATTCCGCATTATCAGTAATATCTATATCTCCTTCATATGTCCTATCGTAAATCCTTCCATTTAATCGCCTCACCTGCATTCCTTCCGGCACACGAATGTATATAACGGTTTTTTCATCAATATTATAAATCTCAGGTGTAAGATACATAGGTGGATTTATTTTATTCGGATTATTAATGGAAGTTGTAAATTCTTTAAGCATTTTATCAATCCTGTCACCATTTACTCCCAATATCTTTTTAGTCCGGTCCTCTATTCCTAAAAAAATATGTCCACCGTCCCTGTTATTCAAGGAACATACAGATTCGTATAAATCCTTATTCAAATCATCTCTTGATTTCTTAAATTCCACATCTATCTTTTCACCTGCTGAAATAAGGTTCTTTATTTCTTCTATCGTCATGCGATACCTCTCTTCCAAACAATATATTTAGGGCTTGCTGATTAATCCAAATACACACTTTATTCAGGCAGAATAATCGAACATATTTTCGTCCCTCTGCTTTATTGCAAA
>CADBMP010000376.1 GCA_902795775.1 uncultured Lachnospiraceae bacterium
AAGTGCGGCTTTCTGGAGGGAGATAAGATTGTGCTGCGTGACCTTTTATATTCTTTTCTGATCCGTTCCGGAAATGATGCAGGGATTGCGATTGCAGAGCATGTGGCAGGTGATGTGGAGACCTTTGCAGAAATGATGAATACGGAAATGAAGCGTCTGGGTGCGGTTCAATCCCATTTTGTGAATCCGCATGGGCTGCATAATGATAAACATTATACAACTGCGTATGACCTTTATCTCATTTTTCATCAG
This sequence comes from uncultured Lachnospiraceae bacterium, assembly GCA_902795775.1. Lineage (GTDB taxonomy): Bacteria > Bacillota > Clostridia > Lachnospirales > Lachnospiraceae > Butyribacter. The sequence continues at coordinate 253 of CADBMP010000376.1, forward strand.
TTAATGAAAAATGAGATTTTTCTGGATATTATAAACCATGCAGATTTTACTGCAGACTATAAGGATAAAAACGGACAAAAAAAATCGCTGTATTTCAGGTCTACGGATCGTTATCTTCTGGGAACTGCTTCAGCTCCGGACGGGGTGACGGTCATTGGAGGAAAGACCGGTACAACAGCGATGGCAGGCTCCTGCCTTCTGCTGTATTCCAAAGGACCGGATGGAAAAAAATATATATCCGTTGTTTTAAGGGCTGCAGGTGCAATCGATCTATATACGCAGATGTCACATCTTTTGGCAATGGAGTTAGGAGAACGTTAGAAACACAGGAAAAATTTTTTTATAGCAGAAAGGGGATGGATTATTCCATCCCCTTTCCGGTGCAGGTCAAAAGCTTAGAAGACAGTTACGTTTAGTTTCCGAAATTTTCGCGGATACGTCCGTAATAGCTGATGGCGTACAGACCACCGATTCCGACTAAACCGTAAATGATTCTGGACAGGGTGCTCATATTACCAAACAGCACTCTTATCAGGTCGAACTGCAGAAAACCGATGAGTCCCCAGTTAATTGCACCTACAATGATAAGGGTTAGTAAAATATAATCTAATAGCTTCACTGTTATCCCTCCATTTTTGTGATATATCATAAATATCAGCAACTTATATCAGAGCGGCAGGAACTCCGTATTCCGGTATCAATTCCTGATATTATGATATTAATATATCGTTTTTTAATAACCTGGACTATATGAATCTCTGCCAAAAATCCATATATGCAAGATTTTAGGCAGATATTTATAAGTCCGGTTAATTAAAAAACTCAATATTAAGATGAACTTATGAGCGGTATATTTTATGCTCATGAGTTTAATATTCCCTGATTATTTTTTCTTATTCCAAATTCCATAAAAAAAATTTCTTTTCTTATAATTAAAAGTATGTTATAATAAGTATTAAATATGTTTTTGAGCTTAAATGCAAAGGAGGATTCACGTTGTGGGTAATATGAATGAAGAAGCTGCGGAAAAAAAGGAAGTTGTTTCTCGCAATTTTATTCAGAATATTATTGATAGGGATTTAGAGGAAGGAACGTATGAGAAGGTCGTCACCAGATTTCCGCCGGAGCCAAATGGTTATCTGCATATTGGACATGCTAAATCCATACTGTTAAATTCAGGACTGGCAAAAGAATATCATGGTGATTTTCATTTACGGTTTGATGACACGAACCCGACCAAGGAAGATACGGAGTTCGTGGATTCCATTATGGAGGATGTTAAATGGATCTGTGGTGATTTAGATCAGGAAAAAATCTTTTATGCATCCAATTATTTTGAGCAGATGTTTGAATATGCAGTCAAACTGATAAAAAAGGGAAAAGCTTTTGTCTGTGACCTGTCTGCGGAAGAAATCAGGGAATATAGGGGAACATTAAAAGAGCCTGGGAAAAATAGTCCGTACAGGGATCGTTCGGTGGAAGAAAATCTGAATTTGTTTTACACAATGAAGGACGGGGAATTTGAAGATGGATCCTGTGTGCTTCGTGCAAAAATAGACATGACTTCGCCAAATATCAATATGCGCGACCCGGTCATTTATCGTGTGGCAAGGATGCATCATCATAATACCGGAGATAAGTGGTGTATTTATCCAATGTATGATTTTGCCCATCCGATTGAGGATGCCATTGAGGGCGTTACGCATTCCATCTGTACGCTGGAATTTGAGGATCACAGACCGCTTTATGACTGGGTAGTGAGGGAATGTGAATTTGAGCATCCGCCAAAGCAGATAGAGTTTGCAAAGCTTTATCTTACCAATGTCATTACCGGGAAAAGATATATTAAAAAGCTGGTAGAGGATGGGACTGTGGATGGCTGGGATGATCCAAGGCTTGTTTCCATTGCAGCATTGAGAAGACGTGGATTTACTCCGGAATCCATCCGTATGTTCATGGAACTTTCCGGTGTTTCTAAAGCGAACAGTTCTTCTGATTACGCAATGTTGGAATATTGTATCCGGGAGGATTTGAAACTGAAAAAGAAACGTATGATGGCGGTTCTTGATCCGGTAAAGCTTGTGATTACGAATTATCCGGAAAATGAGATAGAGTATCTGGATGTTTCCAATAATCAGGAAAAGGAAGAAATGGGAACAAGAAAGGTTCCTTTTGGACGGGTGCTGTATATTGACAGGGAGGATTTTATGATAGAGCCTCCAAAAAAATATTTCCGGCTGTATCCGGGAAATGAAGTCCGGCTGATGAATGCTTATTTTGTGACCTGTACGGATTATGTTACAGATGAAAACGGGAATGTGACAGAGGTACACTGCACATATGACCCGGAAACAAAGAGCGGTTCCGGCTTTAACGGCCGAAAGGTCAAGGGCACCATTCACTGGGTTTGTGCGGAAACGGCAAAAAAAGCTACCATTCGTTTATATGAAAACCTTGTCAACGAGGAAAAAGGGGTGTATAATGAAGATGGTTCTGTAAATTTGAATCCTGATTCCCTGACTGTTCTTACAGATAGTTATGTGGAGCCGGCACTTGCAGAAGCAAATCCCGGAGAAAGTTTTCAATTTGTCAGACATGGATATTTTGTTGTAGATACAAAGGATTCAACAAAAGAAAATCCTGTATTTAATAGAATTGTTTCTATGAAAAGTTCATATCGAC
>CADBMP010000377.1 GCA_902795775.1 uncultured Lachnospiraceae bacterium
GAAACATCATACAGCTCTCAGGAAAAGGATTGAATTACAGGTTGTATGGAAATGGGGGTGCTTCCGGTGGCTAGGGTAAAGCATATAGGAACGGTAGGAGAAAGTGCAAAGGAATTTCTTAAACTGTTTGATCAACTCACTTATTCCAGAAGTGCATGGCAGGTATGGGAAGACCTTATGACTGTAATGGCTTGTAGTATTTGTAATGCTGTTGACAGAATTCCGGAAAGATACGAAAGGCGAGAAGAACAGTATGAGAGGTCAATTAAAAATCTCGGTGGAGTTGATATTCCGGCAAAGATGTTCGCAATCGTAACAATGGCTTTGGATGATAATCCAAATCAAGATTTCCTTGGACAGTTGTATATGAATCTGAATCTCGGCAGCCATTGGCATGGGCAATTTTTTACACCATACCATGTATGCGAGCTTATGGCAAAAATGCAGATTGGGGATGGATGCAAAAAAGAGATTGAAGACAAAGGTTATTTATCTGTTTGTGATCCATGTGTTGGAGCTGGTGCAATGTTGATAGCTGCTGCGACAGCCTTTCGGGAATACGGAGTGAATTATCATACAAATGTGGTATTCACAGGGCAGGATATTGATCCGGTGGTTGCAAAGATGGCATATATACAGCTTTCATTACTTGGATGCCCAGGATATGTTACCGTAGGAAATTCCCTGACACATCCTCAAATTGGACATGTACTGTTTCCACAGGAAAATGAGGGGCAGGATGTGTGGATTACACCATTATTCATGCATCAGGTCTGGGAAATCAGGCGGACAGGGGTATTGATGCGGGAATTGTTTCGTGGAACCGAAACCACGTTAAAAACAGTGGAAAAAGAGCACTATTATTACTATTTCGATTTCAACGGAAAGGAGAAGATTTATGGTGAGTAAAGATTTAAGCAGCGAGAATAACATTTGGGAACAGAGCAAGGAGGCTTTGCAGCCCGAAACACAGAAGAATGTAAGAACATCCGCTAGGCACTTTGTAGCAGGTACAGCAGATGGCGATAATGCATACCCGACAAGATGGGGGATGCTGGTGAATAAGTATCTGTCAGAATGCTACAGGAGTGAAGATAAAGGACACGAGGTAAGCATTGATGACAGGACATACCAGATTTTAAAGAGAGAAAAAGTAACCGTCTTTTATGACCATGAAGGGAATACCCTTTTTGATGTAGAGAATGAAAGGCTGGCTGAGGAAGCTAAATTTTATGAAGATAAGCAGGAGGAAAAGGAGAGTGGAGATTCTCAGGAAGAAATTACTGAAACGAGTGGAGAGGAAGATCTTACAGAACCTTCTGGGGCAGATGGAAACGAAAACACCGGAGAAGAAAAGGAAGAGGTTAGAAAAGAAGTACCCAAAGTTGATCCAGAGACAAAAGAGTCTGGAGCAAAAGCAGCTCCGGAAGAAACAAAAGCAGTTCCGGTTCCGGATAATATCGGAGAAAAAGCAGAAGAAAAACTCCGAAAAGAATTAGGCAAGGAAGATGATAAGAAGTATGCGGAACCTATCATAGAGTATCTTATAAAGCGTTGCTTAGAAGATAAAGGGTTGGCAGAAGATGTTATGCAGAAACATAAATCATGGAAGAAGTGCTTTGATTATATTTACAGTCAGGCACGAAAACAGGCAAAAGGGAATTGTGCAATGGTACGTGATGACGTTGTTTATGAATGGGCCGAAGATTATTACCATAAAGACGACAAGGCAGAGGGAGAGAAGAAAGCCAGGGAAGCTGCAGAGCGCAAGAAGAAAGAGGAGGAAGACAGGAAGAAAGCTGCAGAGAAGAAAAAGACCGCAAAGAATCCTGCGGAAAAGGAAGAACAAAAGCCGGCAGAGGAGAAGCCTAAGAAGAATTCAAAAGACATAGACGGACAGATGGATATGTTCGCTATGATGGGAATGTAAGGGGGGTGGAGCAGATGAAAAAGAAAGAATTGGCCTCTGTCCCTAAACCGATAGTAAAGAAAGAATATCAGAAACTGCGGACAATCTTTAAGGATATGCGTGGAATTATCAAGGCAGAATGCAGGGAGGTAAACGGAGAGGAAACGCTGATTATTAACTGTTTCCGACCAAAAGGAAAAAAGAGTGTTGAACTGTGGTTTAGGCTGTTTTGTCAGAAAGAGGATTACATAACGCAGGATTTTTCGGATAAGAAAGTGAAATGGAGGACAGGGGCATTTGATTATATTGCCGGATACCAAATAACCGATTGGTGTCGGATGGAAGGGAAATGGGCTCTCGCATCTACACAGGACGAAGATATCATAATAGAATTTATGCGGAAATGGCGAAAGGAGACGGGGAGTAACCGGTGTGATGCAGGATACAAGTTCGATGATTATATCTATGCATATCAGGCAGATATAAGAGATAGAAAACTCATTGCGAAGCACCGGAAGGTCTGTGACGAGATAGATGCACGAATGGATTTGTTTCCAGATCTTCCGGATGATTATCAGAACTTCGTGGAGCATACGGTTTTCGATGATCATAATTACATTTTCTATTCAAGGAAAGAGAAGTGGGCTTATTGCACAAGATGCGGACACGAATATGAAATACGGAAGGATGGAGTTTATCACAAGAAAATTCCAGTGTGGAACAACAAAGAGAGGCTGCACCACAATCACGATTTTATGTGTCCTCATTGCGGAAAATGGATTACTGCAAAGAGTGCAGGCATGGGGAGAGGGCAGCTCCTTGAAATAAACTGGAGCACGATAATTCAGACCAATGGTAGCAATGTACTCGTTCGGTACATATGCCACACAAAGGATTTCAGAAAGGATTTTCGTCACCCAGAGTTTCATAGCAGGGAATTGTTCAGGACCATCCACACACCAAAAAGTGTTGAGGATTATGAA
>CADBMP010000378.1 GCA_902795775.1 uncultured Lachnospiraceae bacterium
ATAAATAAAATACTATTCATATTGTAGCAGAATTAAATGAGTTTTTGAAAAAATTGCAAGAAAAAAACAGCTAAAATTTCATCTGGATTTTTGGTAAATATACCCAAAGTTAAGAAAGAACCCAGCGAGGGAATGGTGGGCATTCGCCTTTTTCTTCATTGTATTGGCGGTTTTTTTCTTTGATATGAGGATGATGGCGGTGGTTTCTGGCGGTATCCTTGTGTCTACGATTATTTCATGGTTTGTAAAGTATGATGACCTGTTTGTGGATTCCGGGCAGTATATGATGCCGGACATCATCCTTCGTGTGATCTGTATTTCACTCACGATAGCCACGCTGCTCGGTCTTACCTGGTTTGGAGGGCGGTTCTTAGTGGAAGAACTGGAGAAATATGTGAACTATGATACACTGACACATCTTCTGAACCGCCGTTCCATGGATAATTACTTACAGGCGGCATACCGGCAGGCAAAGACAGGAAAAGCGGTATTCTGTCTGATGATGATGGATATTGATGATTTTAAGAAAGTGAATGATACCTATGGGCACGACTGCGGAGATGCGGTCCTGCGCTCAGTGGCAAATACAGTCTCCTGCGGGGTGAAGAAGAATGATAATGTATTCCGCTGGGGTGGTGAGGAGATCCTGATCCTTTTGAATACGGATGAGGAAAAAGCGGTCGCTGCTGCGGAACGGATCCGGAAGGATATCGCAAAGGATCCGATAGGCTACAGGGATGAAGTGGATGTCTCGGTCACAGTGACCATTGGTGTCTCTGCATATAAGAATGGAGCATCCATTCAGGATCTGATGGATGATGCGGATAAAAAGCTCTATTATGGAAAGCATCATGGAAAAAATCAGGTGGTGAACCGTCTTCCGGAGGATTATGAAGATAAGAGATCGGAAAAGAAACAGAAGCAGGCTTCGGAGGCGAAATCTGATCTGGCGATGCTTTCAGAGCTGTTACATATAGGATGACCAGGGACGGAGGGAGAAAATGACTGTGGAGCAGAAAGATTTGTCTATTTTTATACAGCAGCCTACCGGTCTTCCGAATGCGAGTGGTTATATGCAGATGGTAGCTGAACTTGGCAGCCGGAGAAAGTATTCTGAATACTGTGCTTTTTATTTTAATGTGAAGGGGTTTGGAGGAATCAACAGGGAGATTGGTAGGGAACAAGGGGATGAACTGATCCGGTCCTATGCGGAAAATGTGCAGAAATTCTTGAAGGAGGATGAATTACTTGGACATCTGGGCGGGGATAACTTTATGGCTTTTCTGCTCAGGGCAAGGGAACAGGAATTTATCAGATATCTGTCTGCTGTTCCTGTCGATACCGAGATTGACGGACATAAAAAGAGGTTTCTGCTCGCTGCTACAGTTGGTGTGTGGGAGATAACGGAAGATTCCATTGACATCGGGGATGTGATCAGCAGACCGTCCATAGCCTTGAATCATGCAAAGAATTTCAGGCATCAGGATGTTGTCATGGTATCGGATGATATGGTGGAGAAGATCCGTCAAAGGAAAACGGTTCTTGCGGATTTCCATGATGCACTAGAAAGGCAGGAGTTCGTAGTCTATTATCAGCCAAAGGTGGATTCCAGGGATAATGGGTTAGTTGGGGCAGAAGGACTTGTCCGATGGATACATGAGGGGAAAATGGTTTCTCCGGGAATCTTTATTCCGCCATTAGAAGAAAATGGCGATATTGTCCTGTTGGATTACTATGTTCTGAATCGTGTCTGCCAGGATATGCGGACATGGATCAGTAAGGGGATTGAACCAGTCACGGTTTCCGTGAATTTTTCCAGAAAAGACCTGGATGACGAGCATCTGGCAGAAAATATCAATGCAATCATAGAAAAGGCAGGGATCGATAAAGACCTGATACAGGTGGAGGTGACGGAGACCATTGATGAACGGGAGCATAGTGTCCTGACGGAATTCATTGATAAGCTGTTTGAGTTTGGAATCACGACTGCCATTGATGATTTTGGTTCCGGCTATTCTGCCCTGTCCACGCTCCGGGAGTTCCGGATACATACCTTGAAGATTGATAGATCCTTTATAGATACGGATGTATTCTCGTGGAGGGACAGGATCATCCTGCAGGACATTGTCCACATGGCAAGGGAATTAGGGATGGATGTGATTACGGAGGGAGTGGAGAGGGATGACCAGCTTGATTTTGTGAACCAGGCAGGCTGTTATGTGATACAGGGGTTTTACTATGACCGCCCGCTTGCGTTTGAGGAATTTGAGAAAAGATTGGTCGAAGGAAGATATGATGGAAGAAAGAATGTTTTCCCTGCAAAGACAGAATATAAAATCAAAAGTTAAGGAGAAAGATTGATTATGGAAGTGATGGGATTAGACAAAGAAGAAGTATTTATGAACAAGTTTATGTTCTTAGCGAATCTGTCCGTACCGGTCATGGGCTTTGTGTTTGTCATGCTCTTTATTCATGGGGAGCCGAAGGATGCAATCGTATTTGTGGTACTTGGGATGACACTTGCAGCG
>CADBMP010000379.1 GCA_902795775.1 uncultured Lachnospiraceae bacterium
AGATGGTGACCTCACGAAAGAGATTGATACGAACAGTGGAGATGAGTTTGAGACGATTGGCGGCAATGTGAACGGACTTTTGCGTTATATTCGTGAAATTATGCTGGCGATTCGGGAAAATACTAACCATTTGAAAGAGACTTCTGCCAGAACAAAAGAAAATCTGGAAGGGGTACGTTTTAACTCGTCATCCGTTAGTGATAAAATGCAGATGCTTACTGCTACCATGGAAGAAACGGATTCTTCTTTGCAGCAGATTTCTACTTTGATGGATGATATTTCCGCTTCCTTTGAACATATTGTGTCCAAAATCCAGAGTGGGGTGGATTATTCGCATGAGATGATGGAACATGCCGAGGAAACAGGGAGAATTGCGGTTACGGAACAGAGGGAGGCCGAGGAGCATACCATGCAGATGGAGCAGAGCGTTTCGGAAAAAATCGTGCAGTCGCGGGCAGTGGAGCAGATTAACGTGCTGACGGAAAATATTTTGGAAATTACCGATCAGACAACTCTTTTGGCACTGAATGCGAGCATCGAGGCAGCGAGGGCGGGAGAGTCAGGAAAAGGATTTGCGGTCGTGGCGTCCGAGATTGGAAACCTGGCTGCCAATTCTGCAAAAACCGCTTCGGAAATTCAGGCCGTTTCTGCAGATGTGATTGCCGCAGTTGAGGCTCTGGCAGGGGAGGCCCAGGAATTGATTGTGTTTACTAATGAAACGGTGAAAAAGGGGTATGGATCTTTGGTGAAAAACAGCAGTCAGTATAAAGAGAGTGCCAGAATGATTGACGAGATGATGGAAGAATTTTCATCAACCAGCACCAAAATCCAGAAAGATATTAATTTTGTCCGGCAGAATACGGATTCTGCCAATGCTGCGATTGATGAGGCGACAAATGCCATTATCGAGACCACAGAAAGAACTGTGGATATGACGACGGCTTTGGAACAGATCGGGGAGCAGGCGGAAGAAAACGAAAGCATTTCGGAGTCCCTGCATCAGGAAGTACATAAATTCAAGCTGCAGTAAGAAGATGTGGGCATCATGTCCAAAAAAAATATTGGTATGGAAAATGAAGGGAGAAAATCTATCATGCACAACAGAAAATCGTTAAAACAGCTGTTATTGACCAAGATTATTGCATCGGTTGCCTTTATCATCGCAGTCATTACGGTGGTAAGCATCAATAGGCAGTCAGGAAAAATTATGAGTCTGACGGAATCCGTTTTGAGCAGGGAATCCATTTCATATTCAGATGAGATTCATGAGTGGTGGAGCCAGATTGAAGGGCGGGTGCAGCAGACAGCGGATATCTGGAAGAATGCCCCTCAGATTTCAAAGGAGGATGCGTTGAAGCTGCTTCTTGCATTGACGGAAATGGATCCGGATTCCCAGGATATTTATCTGGCATATGGTGATGACATGACATTTTTGGATGGTTCCGGCTGGACACCGGATGCCGATTTTAATTTTTTAGACCGGGCATGGTATCAGGGAGCATTGGAAAAAAAGGGGGAGATTTATACCTCGGAGCCTTATGTGGATGCGTCTACCGGAAAAACCTGTCTGGCCTGTTCTGTACTTCTTACGGACCAGTTAGTGCTTAGCAGCGACGTTAATTTTGATAAATTGGCAGAAAAAATGAAGAATTTTAAGGCGAGCTCATCAGAGGCAAAGTTTTATATCATCAATAAAGAAACGCAGGATATTCTTCTTAGTAACGTAGAAGAAGTAGCAGGACATAAGGTTTCCGACAGTGAAGATGCAGTGATAAAAGGGCTTCGTGGAATATATGATTCGCTTGATACAAAGCATGATTTTGATAGGGGAAAGGTTCTCACTGCAGCCACTGAAGCCGGAAAGATGATGTATGTGGCAACGGAAGTCGAAGGAACCTCATGGATGATAGTCAGTGCCACGCCATATAGCTTTGTCGGAAAAAACATCAATGGAACCATACTGGTGACGTTTATTGTATCAGTGGTTCTGTTAATGCTTTTGTCGTTCTTTTTATATGCAGTGATATACAAATACATCAATCCGGTTTCCAATATGACAGGAAAGATTACAGAACTCAGCAATGGTGATTTTACAACAACCGTTGTGCCTGTGGGGAATAATGAAATTACAACTTTGAGCGAACATCTGAATGAATATATTGACAGGATGCGCCAGATGCTTTTGCATCTGACAGATATTTCACAGGATATGAACCAGAGCGCAGAGGAATGTCAGGATATTTCAAGTGGGCTGAGTGAGTCCAATGTGGTACAGAATAAGTCAATTGAGAAACTTCATCAAAGCTTAAATGCCATGAGCCGTTCCATTGATGATGTGGCAAAGGCTGCCATGGAACTTGCCTCAATTTCTTCTGTGCTGACAGAAGATTCAGATGAAGCAAGGAGACTTTGCATGGATTCTGTGAAGTCTTCTGAAGATGGAAGAAATGAGATGAAGGGCATGAAGAACAGCGTGGGTGCCTTGAATGATACCATACAGGATTTGACAGAGCTGATTCATAAAACAGGGGAAACAGTAGGAGAAATTTCTGGAATCACCATTACCATAGGAGAAATCTCTTCACAAACAAATCTGTTGTCTTTGAATGCTTCCATTGAGGCAGCAAGAGCCGGAGAGCAGGGAAGGGGCTTTGCTGTGGTGGCAAATGAAGTCAGCGCATTGGCGACCCAGTCTTCGGAAGCGGCTGCACAGATCAATGGCCTGGTGGAGACGATCACGAAAAACATTGTGGAAATTAATGAAAAGGCAGATGCCTGCATGAACGATATGAAAATATGCATGTCTGTGGTAGAACAGTCAAATAATTCCTTTGATCTGATATTTGAAGATATTACAAAAGCGGCGGATGCGATTACGGATATTACAGCAGGGGTTGGGAAAATCAGTGATGTGGCAGCAGGGAATGCAGCTGTAACGCAGGAGCAGGCTGCAACCATCACTGAAATAATAAGCTTAAGTGATAATCTGGTAGAAGAAAGCAACCGGATATCAGGGGAAACAGCGCATTTATCAGATGTATCGACAAAGCTGAACGGGTATTCCGGGGATATTACGGAGGAATTCAGAAACTTTACGCTGGGAGGCTGAGAACACGTATGTATAGTTACTATACTTTCATTCTCATCTTATGCTGGATTGCCCTGGGAGTCATGTGCATCCTGGCATATGAAAATGACCGGATGCCCCGCAAAAACAAGCTGGTGCTCTGTACCACGTATTTTCTGGTGGCATTATCTGCTTTTGCGGAGTGGTGCGGCGTGCAGCTTGACGGCAGGACAGAGATGCCGGTCTGGATGCTTCGTCTGGCAAAATGCGCAGATTATATTATGACCCCGGCGGCTGGCGGTGCCCTTGTAGTGCAGATGCAGATGCACAACAGCAGGCAGAAAGCCATGAATGGAATTTTGATTGCAAATGTAGTCCTGCAGATTGTGTCTGTTCCCGGAGAATGGATGATCACCATTGATGCCGGGCATCATTATTCCCATGGACCGCTCTTTCCTGTTTATCTTGGCATGTGCCTGATGATCATTGCACTGATGATTGCACAGTTTATTCTTTATGGGAGGAACTTCAGGCAGCGGAACCGTTTCTCTCTGTATGCAATCATGTTTCTGGTTTTGGTGGCAATAGCCATTCAGGAGCTGGTTTCCGGTTTCCGGACCGCTTATGTGGGCATGACGCTGGGGGCTGCCCTGATATTCATACACTATACGGAGTTTTCCCAGCAGGCAACGGACGAAACCATGGCACAGCAGCGGATTCAGTTGATGCTCAGCCAGATCAAGCCTCATTTTCTATATAATGCACTTGGTTCCGTTGAAGCGTTGTGCGAACGTGATCCAAAAGCCGCGAAACTGACTACCAGAAAATTTGCCAAATATCTGAGAGGGAATATGGACTCCCTCAGCGAAGAAAAGCTGATTCCCTTTAAAAAAGAACTTCAGCACACCGAACTCTATATTGAGCTGGAACAGATCCGTTTTGGGGATGCCCTGCAGGTGAAGTACGAAATTAAGACCTGCGATTTTTTCCTTCCACCGCTTACGTTAGAACCCATTGTGGAGAATGCGGTAAAGCATGGAATCCGAATGAAAGTGGACGGTCGGGGAACGGTGTCGGTTTCCGTGGAAGAAAAGGAAGATTATTATGAATTACGTGTCATGGATGATGGAGTTGGTTTTGATCCTGAGAACGTTTTTGAAGACGGACTGCATATCGGTATACGGAATGTACGTGAACGGCTGCAAAGGATATGTGGGGGAACGCTTACAATCCATTCTGCTGTGGGAAAGGGAACAACGGCAGAAATCTGTCTTCCAAAGAAGAAAGGATGGGGCTGAACATGCTTATTTTTGCTATTGATGATGAGCCGAATATGTTGTACCTGCTGCACGAGGCAATCGCAGAAGCAGAACCGGACGCAGACATTATGGATTTTTCTCTGGGCTTGGAGGCGGCAGCATATTTAGAGGCAGACGGAGAACTGCCAGATGTCATTTTTTCAGATATCCGAATGCCCGGTCTTAGTGGCATGGAATTTGCGAAACGGCTGAAAGAGCTTTCACCGGGGACAAAGCTGATTTTTGTGACAGGGTATGATTATGCCATGGACGCATATCGTCTTCATGTATCCGGTTACATCTACAAGCCGGTGGATGCGGAGCGTGTGAGGGAGGAGTTAGACCTGCTTTTTCCAAAGCAGATTCTTTCTGACTGTCTGAGGGTGCAGTGTTTCGGGCAGTTTGAAGTGTTTTGGAAGAACAAGCCCCTTACGTTTTCAAGGAAACAGTCAAAGGAGCTGTTTGCTTATCTGGTAGACCGTCGTGGTGCACTGTGTTCTACGGAAACGGTGATTGCTGCCTTGTTGGAAGAACCGAAAGATATGAACCGGGCAAAGCACCGCATCTGGAATTTAACAAGTAATCTGAGGGCAATACTGAAATCTGTCGGAATGGAAGATGTTCTGCTCAGTCAAAACAGGCAGATTGCAATCCGGATGGACAGGTTGGATTGTGATTATTACCGGGCACTGGCGGGGGAGCCGTTCGCCCAAAGGGCTTTTTGTGGTGAATACATGGAGCAGTACAGTTGGGCTGAGGCCACTAAAGCACGACTTTTTTTTGATTTTCATAGACAAAACGGAAACACAGTGTTATAATACAGACTTAGTGCGAATGCTTTTTTTGCACAGGATGAGCGGTATTCATAAAAGGTTGAAACTGCATCAGATGATAAATAGAATTACCACACAGGAAATGGGGTGGTAATATGCGGATAGGATTGATTGGTGCCGGCAAGGTGGGAACCACGCTTGGAAAGTATCTTTCGGAGCATGGGGTTTCCATAAACGGTTATTACAGCCGAACCGTAGAAAGTGCTGCAAAAGCAGCAGAGTTTACAGGGACAAAAGTATTTGACAAGCTGGATGATTTGGTGGAAGCGAGCGATACCCTTTTTATTACAACACCGGACGGGGAAATTCGTAAGGTGTGGGATTGCATCGCAGGAAAAAAGTTATCCGGAAAATTAGTATATCATTTTAGTGGTTCTTTATCATCGCACGTATTTTCTGGAATAGAAAATACCGGTGCAGCAGGAGCGTCTGTTCATCCCATGTACGCATTTAGCGACAAATTCACTTCCTATAAAAAATTTCATACGGCTTTTTTGGTGGCAGAGGGAAACGAAACTGCTTTAGAGGCATTTTCCGGGCTTTTCGGGGAAAGGCTTGGACACAGGATTTTGCGGCTTCGTGCAGAGGACAAGATGAAATATCATGCAGCGGCGGCACTTGCCAGCAATGGGATGCTTGCCCTTTTTTATGAAAGCCAGCTGCTTTTGGCAGAATGCGGCTTTACGGAAAAGGAAAGCAGGGAGCTTTTTGCGCCGCTTGTGGAAAATAATGTGACCGCTCTGCTGGAACGCGGGGCAGTTTCTGCCATGACAGGTCCGGTGGAGCGAAATGATGTAAACACAGTGCAGGAGCATCTTCTGGCATTGCCATCGGGGAGTGAAATTTATAAAAGTTATTGTGCGCTTTGCAGTACATTAGTCCAAATGGCGGAAAAAAAGCATCCGGAGAGAGATTATTTTTTTATGAAGCAGCTTTTAGGGGGCACCGGACAGGAACAGGTGCCGGAAACCTGACCTGAGAAAAGGCAGGTATTCAGAAAGGAAAAGACCATGAAAAAAACAGTTAGTACATTTAAAAAGGCAAAAGAAGAGGGAACAAAACTTACCATGCTGACAGCATATGATTACTCGACGGCCAAACTGATAGACCAGGCAGGCGTGGATTCTATTCTTGTGGGAGATTCTCTGGGAAATGTAATCTTAGGCTATGAGGATACGATTTCTGTGACCATGGAGGATATGATTCATCATGGAGCTGCAGTGGCCCGGGGAGCAAAGGAGGCACTTGTGGTAATTGATATGCCGTTCATGTCTTATCAGGCATCGGTTTATGATGCTGTCATGAATGCAGGGCGTCTGATGAAAGAGGGACGTGCCAACGCAGTAAAGCTGGAGGGCGGAGCAAGTGTCTGTCCACAGATAAAAGCAATTACGGAAGCCTCTATTCCGGTGGTAGCACATTTGGGGCTGACGCCGCAGTCCATTAATGCATTTGGTGGATTTAAGGTGCAGGGAAAAAGTGAAGCAGATGCCAGAAGGATTTTGGAGGATGCATTAAAAATAGAAGAAGCCGGTGCGTTTGCCGTCGTGTTAGAGGGAATTCCTGCAAAGCTTGCAAAAATCATTACAGAAAAGCTCACCATTCCGACCATCGGCATTGGAGCGGGAAAGGATTGTGACGGTCAGGTGCTGGTCTATCAGGATATGCTTGGCATGTTCAGTGATTTTGTACCAAAATTTGTAAAACAGTTTGCAAATGTGGGAGATGTGATGAAGGAAGCCTTTGAAAATTACATCAAAGAAGTACAGGCAGGGACGTTCCCGGAGGAAAAGCATACGTATTCGATTGCCGATGATATCATAGAAAAATTATATTGATGCAGCAGATGCACACAAGCCACAGAAACAGTGGATTGGCGCTGTACGGACTTCGCAGCAGGTGCGAAGTTCTACCGGAGATATTTTTGGAACTTTCAAAGTAAAAACGGAACAGTTACGTTTGGTTTAAAATATGAAAATATGAAAGAAAGTGAGAAGAAAAATGAAAATTGTAAATACAGTAAATGAAGTGAGGGAACAGGTCAGGGCATGGAGAAAAGAGGGACTTTCTGTGGGACTTGTGCCGACCATGGGTTATCTTCATGAAGGGCATAAAAGCCTGATTGACCGTTCTGTTTCAGAGAACGACAGAACCGTAGTGAGCGTATTTGTGAATCCAATCCAGTTTGGACCGGGTGAGGATCTGGAGAGCTATCCAAGAGATATGGACAGGGATGCGGCGGTCTGCGAAACTGCAGGAGCCGATTTGATTTTTCATCCGGAGCCTTCGGAAATGTATCATGAAGGTTTTTCCACTTTTGTGGATATGGATACGCTGACTGGCGGACTTTGTGGAAAGACGCGGCCGATTCATTTTCGCGGCGTGTGTACAGTTGTTTCCAAGCTGTTTCACATTGTAACGCCGGACAGGGCATATTTTGGCCAGAAGGATGCACAGCAGCTTGCCGTCATCAGGCATATGGTCGAGGACCTGAGTTTTGGGATTGAAATTGTGGGCTGTCCGATTGTCAGGGAGGAGGACGGGCTTGCAAAAAGTTCCAGGAATACGTATCTGAATGAGGAGGAACGAAAGGCAGCACTGGTACTTTCCAGATCTTTGAACATTGGAAAAGAACTTTTTGAAAATGGTGAAAGGGAGGCTGGAAAGCTGAAGGATGCCATTGTGGAAGAGGTGCAGAAAGAACCTCGGGCAAAGATTGACTATGTGGAGATTGTGGACTGGAAAAATCTGGAACCGGTAGAAAAGCTTGACCGGGAGGTGCTGGTGGCAATGGCAGTTTATATTGGAAAGACCAGACTGATTGACAACATGCTTTTGCATCTTACAGAAGCCTAGGCAATAAAAGCGTAATGAATGTGGAAATGCAGGAAAGGAGCAGACAGATGATGCTTACAATGTTAAAGGGGAAGATTCATCGTGCTGTGGTAAAGCAGGCGGAATTGAATTATGTGGGGAGCATTACCGTAGATCCAAAGTTAATGGAGGAAGCGGGAATTTTGGAATATGAGATGGTACAGATTGTGGATGTGGAAAATGGGAACCGCTTTGAAACTTATACGATTGCCGGAGAAGCCGGAAGCGGCATGATTTGTCTGAATGGGGCGGCAGCAAGACAGGTGCAGGTGGGCGACCACATCATTATTATGTGCTATGCCCAGATGACGCCGGAGGAAGCAAAGGATCACAAACCGTATGTGGTTTTTGTGGATGATAAAAATCAGGTAAAGCAGGTTTCCAGATACGAAAAGTATGGGGAATTGTCACCGAATTTTTAGTCCGGTTCTCTGGAGGGTAAAAGTATGTTAAAGGGAAAAACAGTTGTTTTAGGCGTGACGGGAAGCATTGCCGCATATAAAATGGCAAATCTGGCCAGTATGTTAGGAAAGCTCCATGCACAGGTACAGGTCCTGATGACAAAAAATGCAGCGAATTTTATTCATCCGATTACTTTTGAAACGTTGACAGGAAATAAATGTCTGATGGACACGTTCGACCGGAATTTTCAGTATAATGTGGAACATGTGGCATTGGCAAAAAAGGCGGATCTTGTTTTGGTGGCACCGGCGACTGCAAATGTCATTGGGAAACTTGCAAATGGAATTGCGGATGACATGCTTACGACAACGGTGATGGCATGTACATGTAAGAAACTCATTTCTCCTGCAATGAATACAAATATGTTTGAAAATCCCATTGTACAGGACAATCTTTCAAAATTGAAAAAATTCGGATATACCATTATTGAGCCGGAAGTGGGACTTTTGGCATGCAAGGACGTAGGGGCCGGGAAACTCCCTTCGGAAGAAGTGCTGCTTCAATATATTTTAAGGGAGCTGCGTTTTGAAAAGGATTATGTGGGAAAGAAAATCCTGGTGACAGCAGGGGCGACCATGGAGGCAATCGACCCGGTGAGGTTCATATCCAATCATTCCTCCGGGAAGATGGGATATGCGATTGCAAATGCTGCCATGCAGCGCGGTGCAGAAGTGACACTGGTGACAGGAAAGACAGCTCTGGCACCTCCTCCGTTTGTAAAGCTGATAAATGTTACGAGTGCTGCGGATATGTTTGATGCTGTTACCGGAATTGCAGGGGAACAGGATATCATCATTAAGGCTGCCGCAGTTGCTGATTATACACCTGCACATGTGGCAGGGGAAAAGGTCAAAAAGTCAGATGATGAATTAAATATTCCGCTTGTCAGGACAAAGGATATTTTAAAGTATCTGGGAGAGCATAAAAAAGAGGGACAGCTTCTTTGCGGGTTTTCCATGGAAACAGAAAATCTGATAGAAAATTCCAGAAAAAAGCTGGAAAAAAAGAATCTGGATATGGTGGTTGCGAATAATGTGAAGGTGGCAGGTGCCGGATTTGGCGTGGACACCAATGTTGTGACTTTTATAAAAAAAGACGGGGAGAAGGAGCTGCCGAAGATGACAAAGGATGAGGTGGCGGCTGCGATTCTGGATGAATTAAAACAGTATCTGCCTTAAATTTGACATAAATGCAGATTTTTATTATAATGTATCTGCTATATTATTATCAGTGCGTAAGATGCAGGAAAGGGAGGGGATGTTTTGCGAGGAAAGCATTGGATGCTGCTTCTGCTTGGAACGGTGTTTTGTCTTACCGGATGTGGAATAGAGCAGCATACGGATATTAGTGTTGAAAAGAATACAATGGATACAACGGGCAAGATATATTTGACTACGTTGGAAAGGGCAAAATTTGATGTTATGAAAAAACTGTATCATCCTACGCTGCAGGGAAAGAGCCTGGATGAAATTACATGGGCGCAGGAAACGAAGGACGGGAATACTTATCAGACCGTTGAACAGACACGTTCATTTTCTGTAGATGATTTTGCAGGAAATATTGTTCTGGATGAAGATAAATTTATAATTTATAGCAATAAAAATGGTGCAACCATTACGTCTGTGGGTCTTGTGGGAGAAATTTTGAACCAGGATCCGGAATTCTTCCGTTCGGTATTTTCATTTGACAGAAATGTATTGGATACAAATGGTACTTTGGAGGGGAAAAATCAGGTTGTTTTTTCAACAGTAGAGGAAACGAAACAAAATATAATTTATGCCTGCTTTACGGAAAAATCAGCAAAGTGCAGACGGGTTGAGGCAGATGCCGGACGCTACACAAAGAAACCGCGCATAAAATTTAAGACAGATGGTATTGTTATGGAAATCCGGGCAGACGGACAGGTGTATCGCCCGCATATTTATTATGAAAATCCGGTCTTGCACAGGGATTATTATGATTTTGATGAAGAAAAGACCTGTCAGATTACAGTGGTATTAAGCAGCGGATATCAAAAGAAATTTACATTTACTTATGATAAGACAGCTCCAAAGGTTTTGTTCAAAAAGAATAAGCTTACGGTTACTGACAAAAACGGAATTAAAAAGATTACCCTGAATGGGCAGAAGATTTCAAATGGAAAGCGGATTACCAGAAAAGGGGAATATAAGGTCAAGGCGTGGGACAATGCCGGAAACCTGACAAATTATTGCTTTAAGGTGAAATAGTTAAAATTTAACTTTCATATGAAAACAAGTTTTCAGTGAAAATCTATATGGATTCATAGGAAGGTTAAATTGTTACGTTAAATCAGTTGTTGCAATAAATTTCCTCTTGTCAAATGGCTGAAAGTGTATTACAATAAAAATATCATGATAAAGGAGGATGAAACGTTATGGCATATGTAATTAGTGATGATTGTGTAAGCTGTGGAGCATGTGCAGGGGGATGCCCGGCAGGTGCTATTTCTGAGGGAGATTCTCATTATGAGATTGATCCGGATGCATGTCTTGATTGTGGAGCATGCGCTGGTACATGTCCTTCAGGTGCTATTTCTGAGGGTTAATGCTCTGAAACCAACAATAGAGCTGCCGTCTGTTATATTTGATTACGGACGGTGGCTCTTTTACAATTTTTATTGCCTCGGCTTTTAAAAATTGAATTTTAACAGTCCGTATGGCATGTATTATCTTATGAATCCGTATAGATTTTCACTTGTAAACAGGGTTTCAGTGAGAAGCTATATGGATTCATAAGAAGGCTGAATAGACAGTTACCATAATATGTATCAAATGCAGGAAAGAGGTAAAAATATGGACGCAAAAGTAAGTAAGGATATGGTTATTGCAGATATGCTGCGTGTGGATCCGGGGATTGCAGCAATTTTGATGGCATCCGGAATGCACTGCATCGGCTGTCCTTCTGCCCAGGGAGAGAGCCTGGAGGAAGCTGCCATGGTGCATGGCCTGAATGCAGATGAGTTAGTCACGACAGTGAATGATTATCTTGCAAAAAAGACAGATTGATTGATGCCGCCGGTCAGCTTTTTGCTGACACCATTCCTTTCGGTGGCTCTGTGAATAATACGAAAAAACTGCCCACAGGAATAAAATGGGCAGTTTTTTGTATTTATGCGCGCCAAGGCTATGGTGCTTAGAAAACAGATGAAGAACAGAACGGGCAGTTTTT
This sequence comes from uncultured Lachnospiraceae bacterium, assembly GCA_902795775.1. Lineage (GTDB taxonomy): Bacteria > Bacillota > Clostridia > Lachnospirales > Lachnospiraceae > Butyribacter. Next base: position 11,724 of record CADBMP010000379.1, read on the forward strand.
CGTATTTTTGCACACGCCCGCATAGAGAAATTATAAAGAAGCAAGCTGTTTTATGGCATTTTTTGCTATAATCAATTTAAAATGTTCTTCAAAATAAGAAATCGTGGAAGCCTGTTTTTTCACAACAGAACCATATTCATGCAGAAGGTTGCAAATTTTCCCAAAATTATCGGATGTATGTCCCCGGCTGGAAAGCAGCAGATAAAAACAACCATCGTTATTGTTTTTGTATAATGTATTTTCTCCACGATAGATAGGTGCCAACAACTCTGCAGCCTGGCTTACCGTATCAAAATCAGGAAAAGCAAATATGAAAAAAGCATCCTTTTCTGTTTCTTTATCAGGCTCTGCCTGTTTTGATTTTGGCTCCATGCCAAGGATTTCGGGCAGGGAAATGAAATCCGTATTTGCAGAAACATCGGGTTCATTTTCTGTGGAGGACCACAACCCTCCGGTATCATTTTCGTTTTCTTCTAACAGAGTATCTCCGGTTTCATCAAAATCAAGCATATCATAATCATCATAATCAAATTCTTCATCGAAATCATCCCAGTCCTGGCTTTCTGTAAAGCTTGAAAACCTTGTATCCAGTTCATCCGGTTCCTCGATTTTAGTGACCACTAAAATCAGGGCCTCCGGCAAAAGAGGAATTGCTTCAATCATCAGAGGAATATCATCGGCGTCGAAGCCAAATTCATAGGAAGCCTGCTGCATCATATCCCGGAATAATGCTTTTGCTTTTGCGGTACCATAAGCCAGCTCATTGATTCCGATTTCCCTGTCACGCAAATCCTTTTGGTTCAAGGTACAACGTATCTGTCTGTCATTTATTTTTTCAATATGCATAACATCACTTCCTTTCCTGTATTTCTTGATATATAAGCAATTATAGTTGAAATATGTACAGAAGTCAATAATGGTTATTGTGGGCTGTGAATGGTAACCATAACACGTTGCATTACACATATGCGTATGGCCTTTAGCAGTACGAAACCATGAAAAATGGAACCATAACACAACATATAGTTTGTAAAAACACAGAAATAAATACTGGCAGAATTTGAGATTTTTGTGTAAATTTTCTGAATTGTGTGCAAAATGTGTGAAAACACCAGATTCAATGGTCTTCCTGACTAAAAATAAAATATTATTTTGCATATAATACCAATAGTATCTTATTTTTCCCTGTAATATAATTTATCCTGCGATGTGAAACCGGATTGAAAAAAGGAGGTGGAAAAGAATCAGACACTAAGGAATCTTCTTTATCATATGTGTAAAGGAAAAAAAGGTTCACATTCGTTGAGAGAAGGACCGGAAAGGAAATGGAACGTATCACAGGTACCATCTGGTCTGACAGTAAGGAGGAAAAAACATGGATACAAAATCAGAGGATGTGAATGGGCAGATGTACGAATGGCTTTTAGAGGAAATTATGGATGCACAAAGCGTGGGCGTTCCTGTGGCAGTGGATGGAGAGAACTACTCTGTAGAGGATGTTGCCAGGCTGCGTGAGGTAATGGAGGGACATTATTATATGAAAAGCTATGTTACAGACCATTCCGGTAAAGTTGTTCATATTGATTTTGATCATATTACAAGTGTCTGAAACGTGAATCCATGATTCGCAAATGATAATTATTATATCAGGTAAAAAACAAATACACAGCCAGGTTATATCATTTGAAGTTTATGCCGGAGCATATTGATGCAGAAGGGAGGGCGCAAAGAGAGTTTCTGCGCATAAAGTCTCTTTGCGCCCAGGCAGCGGGCAGAAGTGAAAAAAGCTTCTGCCATTTTTTAAAAAACTGAATGGCAGGGTCATTTTGCGATGCCGTCAAAATCTTCTTTGGAGTTTTGCCCGGTGCCGTTGTCTGAAGAGGTTATGGATATGACCAATTTATGGGGAAGACATACCAGCATCTCTCCTTTTTTTGATATTTTATGCTGATGCACACAAAGCTTATCCGGACAGTCTGCTTTTATGATGGAGGCGTAACCGTTTTTTATCTGTAAAGTATTTGAAGATGTATCGGACCGGATTACATACGTGGTATCCTGGTTCAGAGGCAGCATCTTCTTTTGTTTTTCATCAACGGTAATCACAACGTACTGTCCGGGCGTGGCAGGGAAAAAACGATATATTAAAAAAATCAGGAAGGAGAGAGAGAGAACAGCTCCGAATAAAATAAGGTCATTTCGTTTTAATTTCTTCATTTAGGGTTTACCTCCTTGAATTTATATGCAGTAGGGTTCACAGGTCAGTGGATATAATCAAATGTTCTTCGGGATAATTTACGAAGTCTGAACTGTTACTAATATTTAATACTAATATTTAATATATAGAAAAATAAAATTAAAATACAGACTTGACGGACAGCTTTCTGTGTGTTATAGTATATGGGCGATGTAACAGTCTTTTTTTTATGCCTAAATTTTTACAGAAGTTCATGGAAAGGATTTTTGAAAGAACAAAGGCGCAGATTATGGATTAGGAGGTAGGAAGTCGTGAGAGTAAAAATTACTTTAGCTTGTACAGAATGCAAGCAGCGCAATTATGATACCACGAAGGAAAAGAGAAACCATCCTGACAGAATGGAAACAAAGAAATATTGTAGATTCTGCAGACGGCATACATTACACAAAGAAACAAAGTAAAATGTATGCAGTAAGAATGCCTGTACAGTAAGGCGGTGTGTTTCTGCCTGACAGCTGATGGGCAGTTTGAGTATTTGCGTTCCGGGATGGCGCAGGAAAGAGGTAAGTGATGGAAGGTTCTGAAATCAGGAATGATTCAAAGAAAACAGAAGCGGCTGCAAAGACGGATAAACAGAAAGGTGGTTTCTTTAAGGCTCTGAAAGCAGAATTCCACAGAGTTATCTGGCCGGAAAAGGACTCGGTCATAAAAGAAACGACTGCTGTAGTCGTTGTAACAGTATTATTAGGTGTAGTCATTGCCCTGCTTGATTTTGTAATCAGGTTTGGTATTGATAAGATTGTTCAGATAGGATAAGGGTGATAGGCTTATGGCAGATGCAGAAGCACATTGGTATGTTGCTCATACTTAT
>CADBMP010000380.1 GCA_902795775.1 uncultured Lachnospiraceae bacterium
ACCGAACGGAAGCGGGAAGAGCAATGTGGCAGATGCGGTCAGGTGGGTGCTTGGGGAACAGAGCGCAAAGCAGCTTCGCGGGGCAAAGATGGAGGACGTTATTTTTGCCGGTACGGAGATGAGAAAACCACAGGGGTTTGCGTATGTTGCCCTGACCATCAACAATGAGGACCATAAATTAAATGTACCATATGAGGAAGTAAAGATTGCCAGAAGGGTGTATCGTTCCGGCGAGAGTGAATATTTGTTAAACGGAGCTTCCTGCAGGTTAAAGGATGTGCAGGAGCTTCTTTTAGATACCGGAATTGGAAAAGAGGGCTATTCCATCATTGGACAGGGGCAGATTGATAAAATCTTAAGCGGAAAGCCGGAGGAGCGCAGGGAGCTTTTTGATGAAGCGGCAGGTATTGTGAAGTTCAAGAAAAGAAAGGCAGCTTCGGAAAAGAATCTGGAGGAGGAACGCCAGAACCTGACAAGAATTGAAGATATCCTGTCGGAGCTTACGAAACAGGTGGGACCATTAAAGGAGCAATCAGAAAAAGCAAAGGATTATCTTGCATACAGGGACAGGCTGAAAAATCTTGATATCCATATGTTTCTTGCGGATTATGACCGGATTCAGAAGGAAATGGGGGAGACGGAACAAAGGCAGGAGATTGCATCAAAGGATTTACAAGAGGCATCTTCTGAGTTTGAAAAGGTGAAAGAAGAGTATGTCAGGATTGAGAAACTGTTAGAGGAGCAGAATCAGAGCATAGAGGAAAAACAGGCAGTTCTTTCAGAGGACAAGGTATCTCTTAGTACCGCAGAGGGAGAAATTAAGCTTTTGGAAGAACAAATCAATAATTTGAAAAAGAACAAGGAGAACAGTGCAGAGCGTCTTTCCTCCCTTCAGGAGAAAATGGAGGCTGCCATGCTGGAGAAGGAGGGATATTTAAAGGAAAAGCGGGAGACAGACAAAGCTCACGAGGAGCTCCTGGAAAAGCAGAGGAAGCTTAAGGAGAGAATGGACGGGGAAAGTGCGAAGTCAGAGCATTTACAGGAAGAAATAGACCGGTGCAATGCTGAAATGCTCGGTTTCATGAATGAAAATACAGATGTGAAGACAGAGGAGCAGAGGCTCGCAACTCTCTTAGAGCAGAGTAATATTAAAAAAGCAGAGATTACAAAGCGGATTTTGGAGAATAAAGCAGATGCGGCAGGCTTTGAGGAAGTCTTAGAGAAGGAAAAGGCGGCATTTGAGGATGTTTCAGAGCAGCTTAAGAGTGTGATATCTTCTGTTGAGGAATTTCGGAATACCATCCGGACAATGGAGCGGAAAAATGAAGAAATGGAGATGGAGCACAGGAAAGTCCAGAAGCATTATCATATTGAAAATTCAAAGCTGGAATCGTTGAAGAATCTGACAGAACGTTACGAAGGGTACGGACAGAGCATACAGCGCATCATGGAGCAGAAGCAGAATGTTCCGGGAATTGTGGGCGTGGTGGCAGATATTGTCCGTGTGAAAAAAGAATATGAGGTGGCGGTGGAAACGGCACTGGGCGGCAGCATCCGGAATGTGGTGACAGATACGGAGCAGACGGCAAAGGAGATGATTGGATTTTTAAAGAAGAACCGGTACGGAAGGGCGACGTTCCTGCCGCTTACGAATATGAAGAACAAGCCGGTGAACCTGTCCGAGAATGTTTTATCGGAGCCGGGCGTGATTGGGATGGCGTCAGGATTGGTGGACGCAGATGAGGAATATACAGGGCTTGTGGAATATCTTTTGGGGAAGTTTGTGGTGGTGGACCACATTGACCATGCCATTGCTTTGGCGAAGAAATATCATCATACCATGCGTATTGTGACGACAGAGGGAGAACTTTTGAATCCGGGAGGCTCCATGTCCGGTGGTGCATTTAAGAATAATCAGAACCTTTTGGGAAGACGGCGTGAGATGGAGGATCTGGAGCAAAAGACCAACGAGCTGAGAGAAGAGAGGGACAGGCTCAGGGCGGAAATCCAGAAGAATAATGAAAGTAAGGGAGAGCTGCAGAATAAGGTACAGGCGCATAATAAATTAAGGCAGGAGCTCAGTATCATGCAGAATACGGCGAAGTTGAAGTATGACAGGGCAGCTTCGGATCTGGCAAAGAATCAGGAGGAGCTTGGCCTGATCAGTCTGGAACGGCAGGCGGTTGAGGAGGAGCAGAAGCAGTTAGATAAAGAAATCAGGGAAATCAGGGAACGTGTGGAGACGAATGAGGAGCAGAGCAGGGAAAGCAGGGAACTCATGGAGCAGTTAGAGGGTGAGCTTTCCGGGGTAAGGGAGTGTATTGGAAAAGAGGAGCAGGAGAATTCCATGCTGCTTTTGGAGATTCAGGCAAAGAAGCAGTCTGTGGAGTTTGCAGATGCAAATTTAAAGCGTATCATGGAGACGATTTCTTCTCTTGCAGCAGAGTTAGATGAGGCGCATGAGAGCGGGAAAAATGCGGACAGTACGGTGCTTTCCAAGGAAAAGGAGCTGGAGGAAGCAAGGGAGAAGCTTGCCGCATTAACAGAAAGCATTTCTTCTTTAGAGGAGATGATTAAGGAGCTTTTAAACGGACGCGGTGAATTAAATGAAAAGAATAAGCATTTTTTTGATAAGCGTGAGGAGCTTTCCGCACATAAGACGAATCTGGAGAAGGAGTGCTACCGTCTGGAGAATCAGTTGGAGAAACAGAAGGAGCAGCTTGACGGGAAAACGAATTACATGTGGGAGCAGTACCAGCTGACGTATCATACGGCAGAGGAGAATAAGCTGCCGATTGATATTCCGTTTTCGAATCTGAAGGCAGAAACGGCAAAGCTCAAGACACAGATCAGGAATCTGGGAGATGTGAATGTCAATGCGATTGAGCAGTATAAAGAAGTGGAGGAGCGGTACGAGCTTTTGAACACACAGCATGATGACCTGATTAAGGCAGCAGAGGTTCTGGAGGGAATCATTGAAGATCTGGATGCGGAGATGAGAAAGCAGTTTGAGAACCAGTTTGATGCAATAAAGCTTAGGTTCGACAAGGTATTTAAGGAGCTGTTCGGTGGAGGCAGGGGAAATTTGGAGCTTGCGGAGGACGAGGATATTTTGGAAGCAGGTATCCGCATTGTGGCACAGCCGCCGGGGAAGAAACTGCAGAATATGATGCAGATGTCCGGTGGGGAGAAGGCACTGACGGCGATTGCGCTCTTATTTGCAATCCAGAGCTTAAAGCCGTCTCCATTCTGTCTTCTGGACGAAATTGAGGCGGCACTGGATGATTCCAATGTTTCAAGATATGCCCAGTACCTGCATAATCTGACGAAGGACACACAGTTCATTGTGATCACGCACAGGAGGGGAACCATGAATGCGGCGGATATTCTGTATGGAATCACGATGCAGGAGAAGGGGGTTTCGACGTTGGTTTCGGTGAACCTATTGGATGAGAAGGAGATTGTGAGCTAGTACAGCAAATATTTAGTTCTTTTCCGTTAAATTTGTGAATTTTTCAAAATGCAAGGCAAAAAATCGACGGCGTAGTGCTGGTGCTGTGCTTTTTTTACAAGAGGGATGCGGCACAATCGTGGGAAAGTGAGCGAATATAACCACAAATGGCTAAATTGTTTTATTTTTAAATCGGAGGATATGAAAAATGGCATTTTTTTGGAGAAAAAAGTCGAAAAATAAACAGGAGGAGTTCCCAGAGGAGGGACAGGCTGTCACAGAGGAGTTTTCCGGAGCAGATGTTTCTGGTGTTCAGGGGATTTCTGGAGAAGATGCTTTGACAGAAGCTATTAAGGAGGGCGGTTCTTTGGAGGAAGACGTTTCTTTCGGGGGAGGTTCTTCTGGTGGGGAAGGTTCTTCTTTTGAAGAAAGTGTTTCCGGAGAAGATGTTTCAGAGGAAAATACTGCCGGGGAAGATGCCTCCGGGGAAGATGCCTCCGGGGAAAATGCTGCCGGGGAAGATTTCTCCGGGGAAAGTGCTTTGGAGGAAGTACAGGAGAAACCAGAGAAGAAAAAGGGCTTTTTTGGGAGACTGATTTCCGGGCTTACGAAGACGAGGGATAATTTAAAGGCCGGGATTGACAGCATTTTCAGTGGGTTTACAAAGATTGATGAGGAATTTTACGAGGAGCTTGAGGAAACGCTCATTATGGCAGATATTGGCGTGGCGACCACAGAGAAGATTATTGAGGACCTGCAGGAAAAGGTGAAGGAGCAGAAAATCAAGGAGGCATCAGAGTGCAGAAAGCTTTTGATCGATTCCATCAAGGCGCAGATGCAGGTGGGGGAAACGGCGTATGAGTTTGAACACAAGAAGTCGGTGGTGCTTTTGATTGGCGTGAACGGAGTGGGAAAGACCACTTCGGTCGGAAAACTGGCAGGGCAGATGAAACAGCAGGGGAAGAAAGTAATCCTGGCAGCAGCTGATACGTTCCGCGCGGCAGCCATTGAGCAGCTCACGGAGTGGGCAAAGCGTTCCGATACGGAAATTATTGCCGGACAGGAGGGCGGCGACCCGGCGGCAGTCGTGTTTGATGCGGTCAATGCGGCAAAGGCGAGAAAGGCAGATGTTCTGATCTGTGATACAGCAGGAAGACTTCATAATAAAAAGAATCTGATGGAGGAATTGAAAAAGATCAACCGTGTCATTGACAGGGAATACCCGGAAGCATACCGGGAAACGCTGGTGGTCTTAGACGGGACAACCGGGCAGAACGCACTGATGCAGGCGAAGCAGTTTGGCGAAGTGGCAGATATTACCGGCATCATTCTTACCAAGCTGGATGGTACAGCAAAGGGAGGAATTGCCATCGCCATTCAGTCAGAAATGAATATTCCTGTGAAGTATATTGGAATTGGGGAAAAGATAGAGGATTTACAGAAGTTTGATGCAGATGCTTTTGTGGATGCGCTTTTTGAAAAGGATGAGACAGAAACGCCTGATTCGGAAATTTAGACAGGACAATGGATTCATTATATGTAAATGAAAAGAAACGATGGCTGGTATAAGAGATTTTAGGTTATTGTGTTTTAATTTAGGAAAAATTTTTATCCTGCAGGGAAGAAAGGAAGGACAAATGGTATGATGACGCTGGAAAAGTTTGAGGAGGCTTCTGAAAAGGTGAAGGAAGTGATTCTGCCGACGAATTTGATCTACAGTGAATATTTTTCAGGGCAGACGGGGAACAAGGTATATTTGAAACCGGAAAACATGCAGTATACGGGAGCTTATAAGGTCAGGGGGGCATATTATAAAATCAGCACGCTTACGGAGGAGGAACGGAAAAAGGGGCTGATTACTGCGTCTGCTGGAAATCATGCGCAGGGTGTGGCGTATGCTGCCAAAATCTTTGGAGTTCCGGCGACCATTGTGATGCCGACGACGACCCCGCTGATTAAGGTCAACCGCACAAAAAGCTATGGCGCAAGGGTCGTGCTTTTTGGCAATGTGTATGATGAGGCGTACCAGTATGCAGAGCAGCTTGCCGAAAAGCAGGGGCTTACGTTGGTACATCCGTTCAATGACGAGACAGTTGCGACCGGACAGGGTACGATTGCCATGGAGATTTTTAAGGAGCTGCCAACGGTGGATATGATTCTGGTCCCGATTGGGGGCGGCGGACTGGCTGCCGGTGTTTCCACGCTGACGAAGATGCTGAATCCGAAAATCAAGGTGATTGGGGTGGAGCCTGCGGGTGCGAGCTGCATGAAGGCTTCGTTAGAGGCAGGAAAGGTTGTGACTTTGGATGGCGTTTCCACGATTGCGGATGGTACGGCAGTAAAAACACCGGGCGATAAGGTGTTTCCTTATATCCAGAAAAATGTGGATGATATTATTTCTATTGATGACCATGAGCTGATTGGGAGCTTTCTGGACGTGATGGAGAATCACAAGATGCTCGTGGAAAATTCGGGACTTCTGACGGTGGCGGCACTTCATCATCTGAAGTGCAAAAATAAAAAGGTGGTTTCCATTATGAGCGGCGGAAATATGGATATCATTACGCTTTCGTCTGTGGTGCAGCATGGATTGATTCAGCGTGACCGGGTGTTTACGGTGTCCTTAAAGCTTCCGGACAGACCCGGGGAGTTAGAGAAGGTGGCAGGGATTTTAGCCAATATGCAGGGAAACGTGATACGTCTGGAGCATAACCAGTTCGTCAGCATTAACCGGAATGATGCGGTGGAATTGAGGATTACCCTGGAGGCGTTCGGAACGGAGCATAAAAAAGAGATTATTGGAACCCTGGAAAAGAATGGATATGAGGTCAGGGAGGAAATGCCGACGGCGTTATATTGACCGATATGGAACAGAAGAAAATGAAAAACCATATTATTTTGGAGGGAAAAGAAATGAGTGAGGCAAACAGGACAGGAACGGAACTTCTTCACACGCCGGGCGGTGTGAGGGACATTTACGGGTTGGAGTGCTTGAGAAAGCTGACGTTAGAGAAGAAGGCACATGAGGTAATGACATCATATGGATTTCATGATATTGCGACACCGACCTTTGAATTTTTTGACATTTTCAGCAGGGAACGGGGGACGGTGCAGTCAAAGGAGATGTTCAAATTCTTTGACAGAGGGAATAATACTCTGGTGTTAAGGCCGGATATGACGCCGTCCATTGCTAGATGCGTGGCAAAGTATTTTAAAGAAGAAACCATGCCAATCCGCCTTTGCTATACTGGGCAGACGTTCGTGAATACGGACAAGTATCAGGGAAAACTTCAGGAGGTCACACAAGTAGGGGCAGAGCTTTTTAATGATGATACATCGGATGCAGATGCAGAGATGATAGCATTGGTGGTGGACTGTCTGCTAAAATGCGGATTAAAGGAGTTTCAGATTGAGGTGGGACATGCCGGGATTTTCAAGGGATTAGTGGAAGAAGCGGGATTTGATGAGGAAGCGGCAGAGGAGCTTAGAAGGCTTATCGTTGCCAAGAACTTTTTCGGTGTGGAGGAGTTTTTGGAGGAGCTTACGGTGGCAGAGCCTTTGAAGGAGATTTTTGTCAAGCTGCCGGAGCTTTTAGATGACCTTTCCGAAAACAGCGCATATGTGCGGGAGCGGACAACGAGCAATGAGGTGCTCGAAGCACTTGACCGTCTGGAAAAGGTGGAGGAGATACTGGATATTTATGGTTTTTCCGAGTATATTACCATTGATTTAAGTATGCTCAGCGGCTACAGTTATTATACCGGGGTAATTTTCCGGGCATATACGTATGGAAACGGGGAGGCTCTGGCGACGGGCGGCAGGTATGACAAGCTGGTGAAACAGTTTGGCGTGGATATGTCCGCAATCGGTCTGGTGCTCGTGGCAGACCAGATGATGCTGGCTCTTTCAAGACAGAACCTGTTTGAAGACACGAGGCTTGGCGGCACGATTCTTTTATATCCACCGGAGAACAGGGACAAAGCAATCCGCTTTGCAGAGGAGCACAGGAAAAATGGAAAGGTAGTCAGGCTTTTGCGGAAGTCCTCAAAAAAATCGTTAGAGGAATATAAAGCGTATGCGGAGCGTATGGGTGCGGAGATGCTCTTATATTATGAAAAGGGGGACGAGCCGGAGGTGTGCCAGCTTCCGGAGCTTCGCAGATGATGGACGCAGCGGGGGAGCAGGTGATTTATAGGCAGCTTGCCGTTTGGATAACGAGTTTTAGATAGAATTGGAGGCTATGGACAGATGAGATATATTACATTTGCTTTGGCGAAGGGACGTCTTGCAAAGCAGACTTTGGGACTTTTGGAAAAAATCGGTGTGACATGCGAGGAGATGAAGGATGAGAAGACCAGAAAGCTTATTTTTGTAAATGAGGAGCTTGGGTTCAAATTCTTTTTATCGAAAGCGACGGATGTGCCGACTTATGTGGAGATGGGCGCAGCTGACATTGGTGTGGTCGGGAAGGACACGATTTTGGAAGAGGGCAGGAAAATTTATGAGGTGATGGATTTAAAGCGCGGGAAGTGCAGGATGTGCGTGGCAGGTCCTGCGAGCGCAAGGGAGCTTTTGAACAACGGTTCCCTGATTCGCGTGGCAAGCAAATATCCGGCAATCGCGAAGGATTATTTTTATAATAAAAAGCATCAGACAGTGGAAATTATTAAATTAAACGGCTCTGTGGAGCTTGCGCCGATTGTGGGGCTTTCCGAGGTCATTGTGGATATTGTGGAAACAGGTTCTACGCTTAAAGAGAACGGACTAGAGGTTTTGGAGGAAATCTGTCCGCTTTCTGCAAGGGTGGTGGTGAATGAGGTCAGCATGAAGATGCAGCATGAGCGGATTACGAAGCTTTTGAAGGAGTTGAAGGAGGTAGTGTGATGTGTGGGAATGGTAAGTGTTTTACAGTAAGGGGAGAGGATGGTCCGACGACTGTTTTTATTGCCGGAAAAAGAAAGAAACATGGAAAGCATTGTATCATTGGGGGAGCAGACCATCCGACTTCTATTTGTCTCTGTAAAAAAGGAGCTTGTTTGATGTGGCTTGGAGCTTTGGGAATAGCTGCATTTTTGCTGGGAGTGTTTCTGGGCAGGAGGGCTTCGTGATATGAATCATAACTGAGAAAGGGTAAATAAAACAGAAGGAGCGTTGATATGAGAATCGTAAAATTAACAGAAACAGAGAAAGCAAATATCTTGGAAAATTTATTAAAGAGGAGCCCGAACCAGTACGGAAAGTACGAGGAGACGGTAAATGAAATCATAGAAACGGTAAAGGAAAAGAAGGATAAGGCACTTTTTGAATATACGGAAAAATTTGATAAAGTGGTGATTTCGAAAGAAAATTTCAAGGTGACAAAGGAAGAAATTGATGAGGCATATGAAAAGGTAGATGCACATCTGGTGGAAATCATCAGAAAAGCACTGAAAAATATCAGAGAATATCACCAAAAGCAGGTACGTTACAGCTGGTTCGACAGCAAGCCGGACGGAACCATGCTGGGGCAGAAGATTACCGCACTTTCCAGAGTGGGCGTTTATGTGCCGGGCGGCAAGGCAGTTTATCCGTCTTCTGTGTTAATGAACATTGTGCCGGCAAAGGTGGCAGGTGTGGAAAAAATCATCATGACGACACCGCCGGGAAAGGATGGAAAGGTCTATCCGGTCACGCTTGTGGCGGCAAATGAGGCAGGCGTGGATGAAATTTATAAGGTGGGTGGTGCGCAGGCGATTGCGGCACTTGCATACGGAACAGAGAGCATAAAAAAGGTGGACAAGATTGTTGGTCCGGGCAATATATTCGTGGCACTGGCGAAAAAAGCGGTCTACGGTCATGTGAGCATTGATTCCATTGCAGGTCCCAGTGAGATTCTGGTGCTGGCAGATGAAACGGCAAATCCGCGCTTTGTGGCAGCAGACCTGCTGTCCCAGGCAGAACATGATGAGATGGCATCTGCAATCTTAGTGACGACGAGCGGGGAGCTTGCGGAGCGTGTTTCCGAGGAGGTGGACGGCTTTGTGAAGGAGCTTTCCAGAAAAGAGATTATCCAGAAATCCCTGGATAATTACGGATATATTCTGCTGGCAGATTCCATGCAGGAGGCTGTGGAGGTGGCAAATGAAATTGCTTCCGAGCACTTGGAAATTGTGACGAAGAATCCTTTTGACATCATGACCCGGATTAAAAATGCCGGAGCCATCTTCCTTGGGGAGTATTCGAGCGAGCCTTTGGGCGATTATTTTGCAGGGCCAAACCATGTGCTCCCGACGAATGGGACGGCGAAATTCTTTTCTCCACTTTCGGTGGATGATTTTATCAAGAAAACCAGCATCATTTCTTATTCCAGAGAGGCGCTGGAGGAGATTCATACGGATATCGAGGATTTTGCAAAATCCGAAAGCCTGACGGCGCACGCCAATTCCATTGCGGTCAGGTTTGAATGAAAATTAAATAAGTGATTGAAAATATCTGTCAAAAGAAACTTATGGGCGGTACGCTGTACCGTCTGTAAGTTTTTTTCGTCTTGACTTCTTTTACGGTATTTGCTATATTTAATAGTAATTAGGTATACCTAATATATATTAGCATTTGTTAATTTTGCTAAGGAATAAAAAACTGCTTGTGTTATTTTTCATACAGGAATGGGAGGTGCTGACATGAAGTGTCATAAGTTTTTTGCATGGGCTGCTGCGGTATGTTTTGTGCTGGCTATGATGACAGGATATAAGAGGAAGTAACATATTGTGGAATATTTTATTTTATGGTGATGTATGATTTACGGATAGCAAATATTGAAATGGAGGAAGTTTATTATGGATTGGAAAAAAGCAGGAATTTTTGCATTAGGAACATTGTTTGGGTATGAAGGAATCAGGCTTTTGTCATCAAGGGATGCCAAAAAGGTATATGCGCATGGGACGGCTGCAGTGCTGCGTGTTAAAGATGCCATACTGGACCAGGTGATGACAGTACAGGAGAACTGCTCGGATATTTATGAGGATGCTGTGGTCATCAACGAAGAACGGGAAGCGGAAAGGGATGAGGCATGGCAGGAGGATGAAGAGCTGACAGAAGAAAAAGATGTGAAGGAAGACTGAGAGATGAAATACAGGATAAAGCATGAAAATAAAAAAAGAATCCGCTTCCATCTTTTTAAGAGGCGTCTGACATTTGCAGAAGCTGATATTTTAGAATATTATCTTATGGGATTTGATGTGGTAAAGGATGTGCATGTTTATGAGCGTACTGCGGATGTTTCTGTTATTTATGAGGGGGAAAGAAGGAACGTGCTTGATATTATGCGCAGGTTTTCTTTTGACGAGGTGGAGGTTCCGGAGAGTGTGTTTGAAAGCTCCGGCAGGGAATTGTCCGCAGTCTGTTATGACAGGATCATTACCTCGGTCCTCCTTCATTATGGAAAAAGGCTCATCATGCCTGCACCGTTATACCGGGCATGGATCGTATTAAAAACTGCAAAATATATCTGGAGGGGACTGAAGACCATAGGGAAAGGCGGGCTGAAGGTGGAACTGTTAGATTCGGTCGCCATTACATCTGCTGCTGCCACAAAGGATTATAAGACGGCATCCAGTGTGATGTTCCTGTTAAAAATTGGTGATATTCTGGAGGAATGGACCCGCAAGAAATCAGTGGATGACCTTGCAAGACGCATGTCGCTTCATATTGATAAGGTGTGGCTTAAGACCGGGGACGGGGAAGTGCTGGCAGATGCAAAACAGATTTCCCGCGGAGACAAGATCGTGGTGCGCATGGGGAATGTCATTCCTTTTGACGGCAGAGTGTGTGACGGGGAAGCTGTGGTGAACCAGGCATCCTTAACTGGTGAGGCAGGCGCGGTACGCAAGAGTGAAGGTGCCGCCATCTTTGCCGGAACGGTCGTAGAAGAAGGGGAGCTGACGTTCGTGGTATCTGAAGCGGGCGGAAACGGACGTTTTGATAAAATCGTGAAAATGATAGAGGAATCGGAAAAGATGAAATCCACTGTAGAGGGCAGGGCGGAGAGGCTTGCAGACCGGCTGGTTCCATACACCCTGGCGGCTTCGGGACTTACGTATCTTTTGAGCCGGAGTGTATCAAAGGCGGTATCGGTGCTTATGGTGGATTATTCCTGTGCACTGAAAATGGCAATGCCGATTTCGGTGCTTTCGGCAATCAAAGAATCCGCAGATTATGGAATTAACGTCAAGGGTGGAAGGTTCATGGAAGAGGTGGCGGCGGCAGATACCATTCTGTTTGATAAGACAGGAACACTTACGCTGGCAAGACCTTCTCTGGTAAAAGTCGTGTCTTTCTGTGGAGAAACAGAGGATGAGCTGCTGCGGCAGGCAGCATGTCTGGAGGAACATTTCCCTCATTCCGTAGCGAAGGCAGTGGTGGATGCCGCCATCCGGAGAGGTCTGGCGCATGATGAAATGCACACGAAGGTGGAATACATTGTGGCACATGGAATTGCTTCTTCCATTGATGGAAAAAAAGCGGTCATTGGAAGCTATCATTTTGTGTTTGAAGATGAGAAGGTCACGATACCAGAGGGGATGAAGGAACGTTTCTGGGGACTTCCGGCACAATATTCGCATCTGTATTTTGCAAAGGGCGGAGTGCTGTGCGCATGCCTGCTGATTGAGGATCCCATGAGAAAAGAATCTGCAGAGGTCGTGGCGGGACTGAAAAAGGCAGGATTTAAGCATATCGTCATGATGACTGGCGACAGTGAGCGGACTGCGGCAGCGGTCGCAGCTGCAGCAGGAATCGGGGAGTATTATTCTGAGGTGCTTCCGGAGGATAAGGCTTCTTATGTGGAAAAAGCGAAAGAGGAGGGACATCATGTCATCATGGTCGGTGACGGAATCAATGATTCGCTTGCCCTTTCCAAAGCGGATGTCGGGATTGCGGTGAATGACGGGGCAGATATTGCAAGGCAGATTGCGGATATCACTATCAGCTCGTCAAACCTGCACAGCATCATTACGCTCAGGGAAATCAGCACGCTTTTGATGAAACGGATCCGGTTCAATTACAGGACGATTGTGGGCTTTAATACGGCTCTGATTGCCCTTGGCATAGCGGGGCTCCTTCCGCCGGCGACTTCGGCAATGCTGCATAATGGTTCAACGGTCGCATTGGGGTTAAAGAGCATGACAAACCTGCTGAAAGAGCCTACTTCATTTCCTGAATAAATGCGCCGATGTGCTCCATGGCATCTGCAGCCATTGGGACAGGAAGCTGCTGGAAGACGTGCCAGCCCCTTTTGTAGATTTCAAGTCTTGCAAAGGAGCCGTATTTCCGGTACTGTTTAAAAAGATTTTCGCTGTCGGAGCGAAGCACCTCCAGTCCGCCTGCCTGTATGAGGGTGGGCGGCATTCCGGAAAGGTCTGCAAACAGAGGACTGTATTCCGGATTTTTATAAAGGAGATTTTCTGTCTCCGGGGAAGAAGCACTCTGTCCTTTGGCGGGTGCTTTTTTTGACAGATACGCACTTCGTATGGCTTTGATGTATCCGCTGGTGATGGTGGGATCTTTTTCCAGATTTTTTTCATAAGATTTTCCAGACAGGCTCATATCGGTCCAGGGACTCAAAAGTACCATTGCGCGCGGCAGGATGCGTTTTTCTTCTTTTAAGCGCAGGCAGAGCTCCAGAGCAAGATTCCCGCCCGCACTGTCTCCTGCAAAAAATACATGTTTTGCGCCATATCCGGTCAGCATCAGAAAATCCCATGCTTTTTGTGCGTCCTCAAGCTGTGCAGGGTAAGGATGCTCCGGTGCCAGCCGGTATGCGTAGGAAAGGACCTCCATGCCGGTGGCGATTGCCAGTTTACCGGCTAAAATTCTGGCGTAATTGATTCCGCCGCAGGTGAAGCCGCCGCCATGGTGATAGAGGAGAATATGCCTGTTATCATGCGCAAATTCCGGGCGGACCCATTCCGCATCCATTCCATTCAGAGAGAAGGTTTCTGTGGTGATTTTGTTATTTGGCGTGATGAAACCGCTGAATTTTTCCTGCGCCGCCCTCTGCTTTTCCAATGCCTCCGGGGTGACGGCCGTTTCATCCACAAAAATGCTGTGTACAGCCTTTAAAGCCTTCATTAGTAATTCCGGTCTGCCGCTGTTAAAATTCATTTTGTACTCCTTATAGATTTCATTGTTTTATATAAAAATGAGTATTTTTTTCTGCTCTTATTTTTGTGTTAATTGCATTTTTATCCTGGGATATTATATTTCAGGTATATTCCATTCTTCGTTTGTAATAATGGCTCGTGCGAAACACGAAATTATTATACCATTTTTTGCCTGTTTCAACAATAATAACTTTAGGAAGGTCGCGGAAATCCGGGCTAAATGATATCTAAAAAAATCCATATATGAGAGATTTTAGGCAGATATCATAAGTGCAGATAACGAACCAGCGTTGACATTTGCACGGTGACGTGGATTTTTATTGGCAAAACTGTGAGACGGTCATCCCGTATAAATATATTGCCAAAAAGTAAATGCTGTTGTCCTAATGCCGCCGTCTTTATTCATATTATTTAGCTGATTTATAAAAGTAAATACTATTGTTCTGAGAACTTTGTCAGACTGCTTGACAAAAACACAGGACAGGTTAAAATAGAAAGAAGTTAGTTGAATGGCAAAAGCCCTCCAGTGGCTGTCCGGGTTTATGAGGGGAGTGTCAGTGGGAGCGGTCACGTGCCGGAAGGCTTTAGACAGAATGGAAAAGGAGAAAAAAGAATGGCAGAA
>CADBMP010000381.1 GCA_902795775.1 uncultured Lachnospiraceae bacterium
AAAGAGATTCTTGTCCTTTCAGGAACAAGACAGTACAGGAATCCGGTTTCCGGGGAGCAGGCAGGAAAAAAGGCCGAACGGCTGTGCCTGAATGAAGAACAGGAGCAGATTGTCTGCCGGTTCCGGGAGGATTATGAGGCAGGCATAAGGAAGAGCTACTTGATCCATGGTGTCACAGGCAGTGGAAAAACAGAGGTCTACATGAATCTGGTGGAGCAGGTGGTAAAGGAAGGAAAGCAGGTGATTGTCCTGATTCCGGAAATTGCACTGACATTTCAGACGGTGCAGCGGTTTTATGGAAGGTTCGGAAATGAGGTTTCTGTCATTCATTCCAGGCTTTCCGCAGGAGAACGTTATGACCAGTTCTTACGCGCACGCAGGGGAGAATTAAAAATCATGGTGGGTCCGCGTTCTGCACTTTTTACCCCGTTTGGAAAGCTGGGGCTCATCATTATGGATGAGGAGCATGAAACGGGATATCAGAGCGAAAATCCTCCAAAGTACCATGCAAGGGAGGTGGCACTGAAACGGGCGGAAATGGAGGGAGCCAGTGTGGTCTTTGGCTCTGCGACACCATCGGTGGAAGCTTATTTAAGATGCATAAGAGGAGAATGTACGCTGTTTACCATGAAAAAGCGTGCGGTGGCGTCTGCAAGGCTTCCAAGGGTGGAGATAGTGGATTTAAGGCAGGAGCTTGCCGAAAAGAATTTCTCCATTTTCAGCAGGCTTCTTCAGAAAAAAATGGAGGACCGCCTGGAAAAAAAAGAGCAGATTCTGTTGTTTCTTAACCGGAGAGGATATGCCGGATTTGTCTCCTGCAGAAAATGCGGCAAGGCAGTGGAGTGTGACAACTGTTCTGTTTCCATGAAAGCGCATGAGGTGCAGGGAAAGGTGTCACTTTTAAAATGCCATTATTGCGGACTGGAAAAGCCGATGCCTGCGGTGTGTCCATCCTGTGGCTCAAAGTACATCGGGATTTTTGGGATTGGGACCCAGCAGGTGGAGGAGATGTTAAGAAAGCGTTTTCCATCGGCCGGCATCTTAAGGATGGATGCGGATACCACCGGCGGTAAGGAAGGACATGAGAAGATTTTAAGGGCATTTATGGCAAAGGAAGCAGATATCCTGTTAGGGACACAGATGATTGTAAAAGGCCATGATTTCCCGGATGTGACCCTGGTGGGCGTACTGGCGGCGGATCTTTCCTTAAATGCACCGGATTACCGGGCGGCAGAGCGCACCTTTGCACTTTTGTCGCAGGCGGCCGGGCGGGCAGGACGCGCAGAAAAAAAAGGAGAGGTCGTCTTTCAGACGTACCAGCCGGAGCATTACAGCATAGTGGCTGCGGCAGAGGGAGACTATGGTAAATTCTTCCGTCAGGAAATTGCTGTCAGACAACTCTTGCAATATCCGCCAATTTCAAATATACTAGAAGTGATGGTCTGTTCAGAAAACAGGGAACGGGCAGAGGAGTTTTCCATCCGGATGAAGGACCGGGTGATGGCAGACGGGATAGATGAAGCGCAGATACAGGTGCTTGGTCCGTCGGATGCCCCTGTGTTCCGTCTGAAAAATACATACCGGAGAGTGTTATATGTGAAATCCGGAGAGTACCGGAGACTGACGGAAATAAAGGATATGTTGGAGGCAATGATAAAAGAAATGCCGGAGTATCAGGAATGCAGGCTGTTTTTTACATTCAACGGATAATCAGGCTCATGTCAGGAAATAGGAGTATATGGAGGAATATATAAATGGCAATCAGAACAATTAGAACATGGGGAGATGAAATTTTAGAAAAAAATTGTCGGGACGTAACAGAGATGAAACCAAGGCTCAGGGAGTTAATTGATGATATGTTTGACACGATGTATGCAGCAAATGGAGTGGGCCTGGCTGCTCCCCAGGTTGGTGTCTTAAAGAAAATCGTTGTAATTGATGTATCCGAGGACGCAGATGAACCGCTTGTACTTATAAATCCGAAAATTTTGGAGATGTCCGGAG
>CADBMP010000382.1 GCA_902795775.1 uncultured Lachnospiraceae bacterium
AGCTCGATTACATCAATGAACGCCGTTGTAATTACCTTGTCAAATTTCGGGGACAGCTGAAGGCTGATTGCCAGCAGCCTGCTGTTCTTGCTTACTGTATTCAGATGGTCCCCATAAGCATCCTCTTTTGACTGAATCAGCATTGACATCGCCAACAAAAGATTTTTCTGCTCCTCTGCCACCAGATGAATCTGGTCACTCACCATTTTATGAAGCCTGCGGTTATAAGATTCCATATCATGCTGCATCTGCGACATCTTTAAATGTGTTGCAAGCCTCACCTCAAGCTCCGCTTTTTCAAACGGCTTTGCAATATAATCAACTGCTCCAAGCTGGAAACCCTTTACCTTATCGTTTACAGAGTCCAGTGCAGAAATAAAAATAATAGGAATTTCCCTTGTTCTAACATTGGCCTTTAACATGGCACAATATTCAAAACCTGAAATATCAGGCATTGTAATATCTAATAAAATTAAATCCGGCAATTTTTTCTCAATCGCATTCTGTGCCGCTTTTACACTGATCACCGGACGCGGCATATATCCCAGCTCCTTTATCATCTCCGACAAAAGGACCAGATTCGCTGATACATCGTCAACAATAAGGATATTGGGACGATTTGCAAGCAAGGAATCACTCATATGCTGCACCTCCAAACTCTACAATCTGTTACATCACTCCCGATTTTTCACAAACTCATCCATTGCCTGTTTCAAATTTTCATACTCCTGCATAGAGGTGTCATGATCTCCCCTTCTTAAGGTCATCTGCAAACGAAACGTTTTCCTTTTCAAGTCAGCATCATCCTCTAACAGCTTTTTTAAAATATCCGCAATTCCATTTGCCCTTTCCCAGTTTTCCATTTCAATACAGAGAACCAGTTTTTCCAGATTCGCATATACTTCCTTCAGATTTTCCTCAGAACCCAGCTGATACAAAATCTCTGTATCCTCCATTTCCGGAGCTTCCATGCCGCCGAAATGAAATGCAAAATTTTCTTCCACAGGCTTTTCTTCAGAACCTTCCTCTGCCTCCTGCTCATTCACCTTTCCCACACGAACAGAAAAAGAAAATGTACTTCCCTTTCCTTTTTCACTTTCCACGTTGACATTTCCGCCCATCATATGTACCAGCTGCTTTACAATACTGAGTCCCAGACCCGTACCTCCAAACTTTCTGGTAATGGAAGCATCCACCTGCGAAAAGCTCTTGAACAGCTTATCTTTTTCCTCGTCAGAGATTCCAATGCCGGAATCAATGACCATAAAGAACAGCTCCAGTTCTTCTTCAAAGGTCATGCTCAGGATGACGTTGACGACAATCTGTCCTCTTTCCGTAAACTTCGTAGCATTGGATAAAAGATTATTCAGGCACTGGGTAATGCGAAGCTCATCCCCGATTACCTCTGCCGGAATATCTTTAGAAACATTGCAGACTAATTTCAAGCCTTTTTCATCAATCGTTGCCTGATGCGTCTTTACAATTTTATTCATCATGCTGTAAAAATTAAATTTCCGGTTCTCGATTGTAAATTTTCCTGCCTGAAGCTTGGAAAAATCCAGAATATCATTGATGATCTGCGTAATATTTTTGCAGCAATGCGTAATGAGCTCCACCGTCTCCCTCTGCTCACTGGTCAGGTCCGTATCTAACAGATTCATAGCCAGACCTAAAATACCATTGATCGGGGTACGAAGCTCATGCGTCACATTTGCCACCATCTCATTTCTTTCTTTATGAGCCACTTCTATTTCTTCTTTTGCATTGCTCAGCTTCCGCATTGCATCCTGCTCTGATATCAGGCTGCTCGCCCGGCATACGCCAAAACTTCCCGTTTCAGAAGTCAAAAGTGCCACACGTATCTGCACAGGAAAACAGGTATGATTTTTTCTATAAATGGTTGTCTCCACATCCTCTTTCAGACATTCATCCGAAAAAACAATCATAGAATCTTCGACCTTGACAATAGCGCGGAAAATCTGCTGCATGTAAATTTCATCGCCCTTTTCAAATCCGAGCTGCTCGTATGCATTTTTATTGCATTCCTCCACTGACCCATCCTGTGCAAAATAAAAAATCATATCCCTTGTTTCTTCAAACAAAAACTCATATCTTTTCCATTTTGCTACATCATCATAAACGCCCACAGACATCCTGCTACCTCCTTTGGAAACCTGCCTGCCGCACAGCAGAAAAGCCACATAACAGGCAGCCGTTCCCCGCTGAAAGCAATTTCCTGCTCACACTAAGCATTTGCACCGCAGCACTTTTTATATTTCTTTCCAGAACCACATGGACAGGGATCATTTCTTCCAATCTTCTTTCCTTTCACAATGGTTCCTGATTTTTTCTGCTTCCAGTATAATTCTTTCCTTTTTTCTTCCGTCAAAAGCCCGTCCCACACAGGAAGATTGTACAGCCAGTCAGCCTTTGCCTCTACCATATAATAATACAGCTTTTCCAGGTCAATGTCTAACTTTACAACCGTATCCTCCGTCATTGTCTCAATCGGATTCGGCTCCTTTAAGCTCTCATTGATTCCATCCAGAAAGCCCACCATATACGTCAGTTCAATTCCATATTTTTCTGCCAGCTCTTTTACGGTACCGGTCACAACTTCCTCCGGTTTCTGTAACAGCTCCTCATAAACTCCTTTTTCCCATGCAAAATATTTATCCCAGATAGCCCTGCCCTCTCTGGATTCTAATTCCACACCATATGCATATTTTCTCCATTCATCTAAAAGTCCCATAATCTCCTCCAAATCTTTTTTTATGCTCACGAACAAAAATTGTTTCCGCCCGTTGGTACAAACAACTGCAAATAATATTTTTATTTTACCATATCGCCTCTGTGAAATCAATCTAAGATTATTCCTTTTCTGCAAGCGAAAGTGCCACAGCAACGACCTTATCCATGTCATAATACCGGTAATCTCCAAGCCTGCCGCCAAAAATTACATTTTCTTCCT
>CADBMP010000383.1 GCA_902795775.1 uncultured Lachnospiraceae bacterium
AAAAAAAATTTGTCTTGACAAAGGGGTGCACTTTAGCAGATATGGAAAAAGGCAGGTTCGTTAAGAACCTTTTTCGCATTTTAATCAGATTTTAAATTTGCGGACAGTCAATTTCCTTTCTTCCATACACTCTTACTGATTTCATATACTCCGTCATGATATGGACCTTCTCCGGTAAAATAGGTTTCAAATCCACATTTTTCCAGAACTCTGCCGGATGCTTCATTTTCTAGAAGGCGAATACCATAAACTTCTGAAATACCGACTCGATCTGTTATCACTGGAAGGAAACCACTTACTGCCTCTGCAGCATAACCCTTTCTGGTGTATTGTTTTGCTACATGATATCCAATTTCCCATTTACCACCATCGATTGGAACCAGCTGCACATAACCGATATTCGTTCCTTCTTCCTTTGTAATCAGTGCGTAGATAAGAGGTCCTTCAGTAGAAGTATACTGTGACATTATGAACTCTATCGTTTCCTTGGCATCTTCAAGTGTCTCGAAAACTTCATCAGGGACGAATCTCCTAATATCCTCGTCCAATGAGTTTTTATGAACATTCATTGCCATATCCATTGTCATTTCTGTTATTATTAATCTATCTGTTTCCAATAAAATATTCATCTTGTTCCTTTCTGTTTACCATTGCCGTATATACTAGAAAGTAATCCTGCAACCATGTTTTAAACTTTTTTTCGATTCTTTTGCCGGTGAGCCTTTAATAGCAAGCCCCTTCGCATCAATATTAGCACCCATATTTTGATATATACTTTTATTCTGTCCATCCGAAAGTACAAATTTTAGTTATTGACCTTCAATAAAACAAGCTCTGCTCTACCAATCCGCACTATCGTCTTCGTAATTACCATTTATATCGAAATAGCAAATATATCTAAATATAAATACTTCATATACCATAATATCTAAGCCAATAAAAAAACCTCTGTTTCCCCTTTCACATATGAATTAATCTGATATCCTTTATTCGAAATATGGATTTGAAATATTTCCTCTATATTCTCGGTTACAATTTCAGCAATTTCCATCCGGTCTTTGTAGGAATCTGGAGATTCTATTTTGCAAATACTAATATATTTTTTGCATACTCAATTGCTTTATCAACAAGATTATGCTCAATAATAACACTATTTAGCCATTCGCCCCAATTTTCAACATTCATAGCATATCCTCCCTCGTATCCTGCATCCAAATTTCCTGCCTGTGCGAAATACGTTCTCGTCTTCATCAGTGAGCCTCTGCCCGTGTCAAATAAGAAACAAAAAAATGATTATTATTGCAAATTTCGGCGGCACCTGAAACCCGTACCTCCGAACTAATACCCTCTTACTCGTTTTCTGTCATATCCAAAACCGATTATATCATACTCCAGAAAAAAAATCATCCATATTCCAGACAATCTCTATCCTGTCCACTGCATACACATTGACCTGCTGTATTATGTTCCTAAGTCTGTCAACATCAAATTCCTCCAGACCGGCAATCATATCAAGCTGCTCCTTTTTTTTCCAGATCCTTGATGATGTCCCCACGGAATACGGAACAGCAACTGAAAATAAGCATTGACAACTGATAGATTGATGATTAGACTTGATTTTGAAAAATTTATTCTGAAAAGGCAGATACCGTTAGACGGTCAAGCCAATATTGGGTACATTGGCTGATTAAATGTCATTAGCGCAAAAGTAACCGCTATTTTGACGTATGGTGGTTATTTTTATGCTTTATAATTGTTTATGTTCGAGTGCCTATTATATATTCAGCGTTCTCAGACAGGAAAGAAAAGGAAATGAGTTTGTAAGGCTTTCGCCCGTAGATATTCATCCGGATAGGGGCATAATACTGAATGTTGTAAAGATCGGTATTCTGGGAGCACTTATCACGGTACTGCTCAGTGTATCAAATATTGTGCTTAACAACTATATCGGTATCTATGGCTCCAATGCTGTTGCGTCATACGGTATCGCATATAAGATAGATATGTTTCCGATCATGCTGTCTGTAGGACTGCCACCGGGCACGGCACCGCTTTTCGGTTACTATTATGGAAAGCGTGATGGAAAGAGCCTTTTAAATGCTGCGCGGATTGCAGCTGTGTATGAACTTATCCTTGGAGCCATCTTTACTATACTGATCTTTTCTGCAAGCAGACCTCTGGCGATGATCTTCTTAGAAGAAGAGTCCTTGATCAGCCTTACGGCTTTGTTCTTAAGACTCCTTTGCTTCCATGCTCCGCTGCTTGGCATTATCAACGTGGTCACCTCATATTTCCAGGCACTCGGAAAAGCAGTAAACTCGCTCGTGATCACGGTTCTGAGAAATGTGGTTCTGTTCATCCCGGGAGCTGCATTAATGAATTATCTTTTTGGACTTAACGGAGTGATCCTTACGCAGCTTGTTGTCGAAGGCGCATTGGCGGTGATCTGTAGTTTCATGTACGTAAAAAACAGGCCTGGAAGAATTATTGCGGGGATTCCTGCGAAAAGAAAACTTATGATGTGAAATGGAAAGCCGTTACTATTCACAGCTGTTCCGTCTGTGAACAGTAACCTGAAAGCAGCAGTTTAAAGAAGAAAAAACTTGACAGGCTGACGACTTATCGTTATAATATGGCTAACATTCGTTAGCAGAGATTGGGAGGATATCATGTCGACAAAGCAAAGAATACTGGATGAAGCATTAACGCTTTTTGCCGAGAATGGTTATGACGGAACCGGCGTGGATCTGATTGCTGAACGTGTCGGCATCAAGGGTCCTTCCCTTTATAAACACTATAAGGGAAAGGAAGACATCCTAAATGCCTTGATTGATGCGGCAGAGGAACGTTATGAGGAGTACTTCGGATCGGAGAAGCATATCGGGAAACTGCCGCAGAGCCGGGAAGAGTTCATAAAGGTAGCCATGGGTAGAATCGCATTTACAATGAGGGATCCCTTAATCCGTAAGACGCGAATGCTTCTTGTCCAGGAACAGTTCAGGAATGAAA